>JAITTS010000176.1 GCA_031286995.1 Oscillospiraceae bacterium | reverse complement strand
GAAAAAGAAATATGTCTCGCCATCCAGTTCGCCATAGGCGGCGACCATGTCCTTGGTCATCTCGTAATAGGTGGGTGCGTAGGTTTTGAGCTCTTCCGAGTTCAGGGGTTGCATGGCGCACTCGCCCTGTTAGGCTACAACCTGTGGCATGTCGTAGTGAAAAATAATGTCCGGCGCGTTGCCGGCGGCCAGCATCTGCATGTAGTCTTGCACTTCCGCGGTCCGCGTAATGGCCACGAACTGCACCGTGATGCCGTTGGGTGTGCCAAACTCATCCTGGATCCATTGGGTGAAGTAGTTGTCGGTGACGTTCCAGCCCTCGAATCCCCGGTCGTACACGGGGATCTTGATGGTAACGTTCTCCGCAGATGCGCCCGCGAAGGACGCCGTGCCCAGCGCCAAGGCCAGTGCGAGCAGTGCGACGAGTACCTTCTTCATACCAAGTTCCTCCTTTTAATGGGTTGTATGTGCCAGTCAGGCCCACGGCCCGATTGGTTGCGAATGGATTGCGCGGGCGTTACCCCTTTACAGCGCCGATCATGATGCCCTGCACGAAGTAGCGCTGCACAAACGGGTAGACGCACAGGATCGGCACAGTGGCAAACATGACGCAAGCGGCCTTGAGCACCTCCGGATTGGTGCGCACGGCGACCACGGTCTCCGAAGACTGAAAATTTTCTGTGGCGGCGACAATCAAATAGTACAGTTTAAGCTGCATGGGCCGCAGATCCGCGCGCTGCTTGATGTAAAACAAAGCATCCTGATAGGCGTTCCAGCGGCCTACCGCCAAAAAGAGCGCGATGGTCACGATGATGGGCTTTGAAAGGGGAATCACCAGGCTCCAAAGGATGCGCAGATACCCCGCGCCCTCGATTCGGGCGGCTTCCTCCAGGCTATCCGGAAAGCTGGACTGGAGGGCAGTCTTCATGATCAAAAGATTATAGGCGCTGAACGCCAGAGGCAAAATCAGCGAAGACAGGCTCTCCAGCATGCCCAGCTTGTGGATCAGCAGGTAATCCGGGATGATGCCGCCGTTGAAGTACAGCGTCAACATGATCATAAAGGTGAAGAACGACCGCCCTTTGAGATGCTTGCGGGATAGGGGATAGGCCGCGCACACCGTCAAAAACAAGCCCAGCAGCGTGAAAAGCGCCGTCATCAGCACAGAGACATACATGGAGCGGACAATGCTCTGATCGTACAACACCTTGCCGTAAGCGGAAAGCGTAAATCCCTGGGGCCAGAGAAAGACCTTGCGGGCGATGACGTAGGCCTCGTTGGAGAGCGATTTCGCCAGCATATGCACAAAGGGCAGTACGCAGGTGAGGCTAATCAGCAGCAGGACGAGATAGATCAGGACGTTTGCCAGAACGCTGCCAGGGCGCCGGATGCGGAGAGACTTCCGGACGCGACGGGGGGCCCAAACGCTTTTTTGCACGCTGTTTCCTCCTTTCGGCTTAACCGCCCGCTACAGTAACCCCTCTTCGCCGATGCGCTTGGCGGCGAAATCGCTCAGAAGCACCAGCGCCAGGCCGATTATCGACTGAAACAGGCCCAGGGCAGTGGCCTGGCTGTATTTGCCGCTCTCCAGGCCCCATCGGTAGACCTGTACCGGGATCGTGTAGATGTACTCGGTGGTGGCCACGTTCATCAGCGAGTACACCCGCTCAAAGGAACCGCCCATCACCCGGCCCAGATTCATAATGAGCAAGGTGACGATGGTGGCCCGGATGCCCGGCAGCGTTATATGCAGCACCTGCCGAAACCGGCTTGCGCCATCCACGATGGCGGCCTCGTATAGCTCCGGATTGATGCCGGTAATCGCCGCCAAGTAGACGATGGTGCCCCACCCCATGGTCTGCCACACGCCGATGACGATGTAGGATACCAGCCAATGGGTATTCTCCTGCAAGAAAGGCACGGCCTTTCCGCCGGCGCCTTCAATGACGGTGTTGACGATGCCCGAGAGGCTGAAGAGCTGATAGGCGATGGATCCGATGATGACCCAGGAGAGAAAGTGCGGCAAGTAAAGCAACGTCTGAGAAACCTTTTTGAAATATCGGTTGCGCACCTCGTTGAGCAATAGCGCCAGCAGGATGGGCATGGGGAAGCCGACCACCAGATCCAGGCCGTTGAGCAGCAGCGTGTTGCGGAAGGAGCGGGCGAAGTCGCGGGTTCTGAATACTTTTTCAAAATTTTGGAATCCTGTCCAGACGCCGGTGCCTTTGAGAATCTTATAATCCTGAAAGGCCACTGTGAGCCCCACGTAGGAACCATACTTGAACACCAGCACAAAGAGCATCGGCAGCAGCAACAGAAGGTATAGCTCCCAGTCCCGCCGAAGGCCTCGCGCAAGTCCTCCCCGGCGCAGGGCGCGCGCGGCAGTTTTTTGCTTGGCGGCTTCGGTTGCCATGGGGACACCTCCTCAACAAGATCACAGGTGCGCTACGCTTGGGGATGAGGCGTGCGCCGATCCAATTGCGCACCGCAGGATTCGCGCACGATCAGCGTCGGATCGCGCGTCTGGGTGAACGGTGCGGCGTGGGTTTCCTGCGCCTGCAAAAGCTGGCGCATCGCCGCCGCGCCGTGCTCCTCGCTGTATACATCTAACGTGGTCAGCGGCGGGCTGGTGAATGCGGAAAAAAACTGATTGTCACAGCCCACCACCGCCATATCTTCCGGCAACCGCAGCCCCATGGCGTGTAGCTGCCGCAGGACGCCCAGCGCCATCAGATCGTTGACCACCGCCAGCGCCGTAGGCCATTCGGCGGGCGGCGCAGCGCTCAGCAACTTCAGCACCGCCTGTTCGCCCATGGCTGGGGTGTGGATATTTTCCGGCTGCATGATAGGATCCAACCCCAGGTGCAGCATCTCATCGGTAAATCCCTGTTCGCGTTCACCCATGCTGCGGGTTTCCGCCGTGGCGCCGATAAACGCGATGCGCCGATGCCCCAGGTTGTACAGGTGCCGTACAAGCTTGCGCAGGCCAGCCGCCAGATCAGCGTAAATGTTGATGCAGGACAGCCCCGGGATCGGCGGGCAGATGGTTACAATGGGCATGTATTGCTGCAGCCGGGTCAGCACGGCAGGCAGGCCGCTGAGGCCGGTGGATTCAATGAAGCCGCCGCACAGCATCACGCCGTCCAGCCGGCGTTCGATGAGTTGGTTGGCAAAATCGTCGGTGATCATGGCGTTATACGCCAACCGGTAGAGTTGCACCACGTAGCCGTGCCGCCGCGCTTCCTCCTGCGCTGCGGAAAAGACGCTGGCGTAATAGGGATGCTTAATATCCGGCATGATGATGCCCAGCGCCTTGGAATGTTTTTGCAGCAGCCCCCGGGCGATGCTGTTGGGCTTGAAGCGGTACTTATCCACCACCGTCTGAACCTTCGCAGAGGTCTTGGCGCTGACGTTGGGATGCCCGGACAGCACGCGCGAGACCGTTGCCGGGGAGACGCCGGCTTCTCGTGCGATATCCAAGATGGTCTTGGTTTCAGCGGCCATGTGATCCTCTCCTCAATGCTGTAAGAATAGCACAAATTGAAAACCTTTGCAATATGTACGGAAAAATTTTTTCAGCGTATCGTTTCAATTTTTAAATACAAATTGTGCAATTAAGATATTATATTCACCTAAATAGCCAAATTGGTGCATCAAATCACCCTATAACGAAGCAAGTTATTGAAATGGTTTGCAAAAAATTGATCTTGCGCTGCAGCGTATCACCACCCAGATCGGGAAGCATGCAAAAAAACGGCCTTGAGCGGCCGTCTGTGCGTAGCAACGTTTGGTGTTTCAGCCTTCAGGCACAAGGCTAAACGAGGCTTTCCGGCCTTACAATCCATCGCTTCGATCCCGCCAGCCGCCGCGGCCGCATTACTCCTTCGGTTTCAAAAACCTAAAGAGTATCCCTGTCAGCTTATCCATTTCAACGGGTTTGGCGATGTGGGCGTTCATGCCGCAGGCCAGGGCCCTGTCGATATCCTCTTTAAAGGCGTTGGCCGTCAGGGCTACGATGGGCACGGCGGCATCCGGGCGACCCAAGGCGCGGATGGCGGCGGTGGCCTCATACCCATCCATGTTGGGCATTTGCACATCCATAAACACGATGTCATAGGTGCCCACCGGGGCATCTCGGAACATTTGCACGGCCGCCAAGCCGTCATCCGCCTCATCTATCTGCATGCCAGTCATCTCCAGCAGGGACATGACCACCATGCGGTTGATGGCCACATCATCCACCAGCAGGCCGCGCAGGCCGGCAAACTGATCCGTAGCATCCGAGAAGGCCACCCTGTCCGTATGCCCCGCCTCTGTCTCCTTGAGCCAAATTTCAAAGCGGAAGTCGCTGCCCTCACCCGGCGCGCTCTCCACAGTGATATCGCCGCCCAGCAGATGCACGATGCGGCGGCTGATGGCGAGCCCCAGGCCGGTGCCCCCGTACTTGCGGGTGATGCCGCCGGCCTGCTCAAAGGGCTGGAAGATGGTGGCCATGGCCTCTTGCGAGACGCCAATGCCCGTATCCCGCACAGAAAAAGCCACCAGGGTTTCGCCGGGCCGCCTTTCCTTGCGACGGATGGAGAAGGCCACGCGCCCGCATTCCGGCGTAAATTTGACGGCGTTGCCCAGCAGGTTGATGAGCACCTGGCGCAGGCGCAACGAATCGCTACGGAAGGCGGCGCCGGTGAAGTCGTCAAAATCCGTCACAAAGGCGATGCCCTTTTCTTCGCAACGGGGGCGGATGATGGTATCCACGGTTTCGGCCAGCGCGGATAATTCTACAGTCTCCTCAATCAGTTCTATCTTGCCCGCCTCTATTTTGGATATATCCAGGATGTCGTTGAGCAGACCCAGCAGGTGCTGGGAAGAGGTCTCAATCTGGCGGATGTGCCCCTTCACTTCTTCCTTGTTCTGTGGGGTATCCGCAGGTTCATCCAGCTTGCGCAGTACGATGTTGATCAGGCCGATGATGGCGTTCATGGGGGTACGGATCTCGTGGCTCATGCGCGCCAGAAATTCGCCCTTGTGCTCGTTGGCGCGGTTGGCGTCGCTGACGGCCTGCCGCAGTTCGGTTTGGGTCTGGCGCAGCTGATCCTCCATGGCGGCGCGGGCGGTGATGTTGCGCGCAAAGCCCAACATGCCCATTAACACATCCGATTTGTCGCGCAGAGGGGTGCGCACAGAATCCAGTATCTCCGTGTGCCCGTCGGCAAAAGTAATCTCCTCCTCCGTATAGAGGGGCGTGCCGGATGCCGCAGCCTCGCTGTCGCCGAGGCGAAAGCGTGTGGCCACATCCAGGGGCAGCATATCCATGGCTTGCCGGCCCACAAATGCATCGGGCGGCTCGCCCGCGATGGCGGCAAAGCGGGGATTGACGGCCAGATACCTGCCCTCGGCATCCATATACCAAATGAGATCGGGCGAGGCGGAGAAGATTTGGGCCAGCAGCAGGCGCTGCTCCTCTAGCTCCATGCGCTCGCGCACCATTTCGGTGACGTCTTTGCTGACGATGATGTAGCCGATGTGCCCGCCCTCTTTGTTAAGAAAGTAACTGGCCGTGCCCTGCATGTGGCGGCCGCTGCTGGGGTCGCAGTACACCTCTGATTCGCGGCCTTCCTCCAGCGCGGCCACGGGATCATAAGGTGAATTGGCGGGGTAGATGCTGTTGTGCTGGTAGGGTTGCCCCACCACATCGGCCAGTGTGGCCGAACTGAAGCGCAGGCCCTCGTCGTTCATGTAAATGATGCGGCGATCCATGGTGATGATGCTCAGCGGGCTGTTGACGCTCTTGACGATGCTGTCGGCCATATCGTCGAAGGAATCGGCCAGGATACCGAACTCGTCTTTAATGCGGGCGTGGAAGCGGAACTGCCGTTCGCCCCCGCGGAAGCGGGATATGCCCTTGATGAGGCGGGTGATGTTGCTGGTGAGGTAGGTTGCCATCCAAATAGCGATGAACACCACCAACACGATGATGGCCAGGGTGGTGGTCGTCAACTGCAGGAAGGTATTGTTCAGGTTGCTTTGGGCCGCGTTTTCCAGCTTTTTTTCGGTCTCAATGGCAGGGGCCTGAAAATCCTCCAGCCCCGCGCCAATGGCCACGAACCCAAAGCCTCGGCGCGAGTAGTTATTGGCCGCCGAGGGCGCGTATTGCCCCGTGTAGTAAGGGATGGCCGCGGCGGTGTTGAGCTTGTAGACGCCGCTCCACAGAATGTAAAAGGAGCCGCTACCACCGTGCACGGTCAAATCCATCCAGCCAGTGCACTGGGGGGCGTGGTTCAGGTACCGTCCATCCAGCCCCACATAGCCCAGGCGGGTCAGATCCGCTGCGCCCGTCTTTTGGGGCGGACGCTGCTGGTCATCGAAGGTGGGCACGCCCTTGATCAGGTTGTAAGTGGCGCCTTCCTCTATCAGGGCGGGCCAAGCGGCCTTCAGCGTATCCATCTTGGCCTGCGCGCCCATGCGCTCTGTTTGTTCGGGGGACAGGCCGCAGCGAGCCAGCAACTCGTTGTAGACGGATGTCTCCAGCCAGGGGATTTCCGGCAGACCGGTTTCCGGGTCGTAGCCTGCGATGGAGTTGTGCCGGGGATGGCAGATGGCGCGGCACTGATAATCCCAAATAAAGGCGTAATTGCCCTCGTAGGCGCTGGGCAGCTCTGTGTAGCGCTCGGCTATGGGGGTTTGGTGATCCACAAACTCCATGATGTGGTCGTGATTCAGCGCCATGGTGACGTACCCTATCTTTTCCCCATCCGCAAAGACGGGCATAGCCCAGCGCACAATGCCCTCAAAGCGCCTGCCGTTGGGGTTTTCGCGCCCGGCGTAGGATTGCTCCTTTGGCATAAAGGGAATGGCATAGCCCCGCTCGGAAGCGGCTTTTGTCACGTTTTCCTGGGTGTAAAGGCCGATGTAATTCGAGCCCACATAGGCCCCGATGACGTCGGATACATAGATGTCGCTGCCCGCATCCTGGGTCAGCGTCTGCAGCCGAGGCCAGTAGGTTTCGGCGTGAATAAAGGTGTTGCGCCGGTCGGATACCTGCTTGGTATCTCCGGTGATGAACCAATCCTTGTAGCGCGCCTTGCGGGATGTGGGCAGTTCCGTGGTGCCTATTTTCACTTGCTCCATGCCGTCCAGGCCGATGAAGGTGATCTCGTCGTACAGCGGGGCGTCCTCATAGCTGTAGGGATCCGCCGGGCGCGGGTGGTAGGTGCTGCCATTCGCCACGTCGTTGTTCTGCCCGTTGGTGGATGGGCCGAGGGTATCGGTCATATCCCGCAGGTTGGGGTTATCCGCCTTGGGTACCCAAGATTTCCCGTCCGCGGCCAATTCCCACTCTCCGGTTTGGACAAGGCGGCCTGTCTTGGCTTGGGCAAAGCGTTCGAAGACCGGTGCAATCGCGTCCGCGTTTCCGCCTAAATTCGCGGCGGTACCGGCCAGATAGCGCAGATCCACATCCCGCTCGTAAAGAAAGTTCGCCACCCGCTGGGCGGTGTCTGTGGACATGCGCTCAATGTTCTCCACCGCGCTGGCGTTAAGCGCATCCGCAGAGTCATTGACCGCGATGCCCTTGAGCGTATCGCCCAACAACACGATTTGCCGCCAGGCGATCACCGTGACCAAAATAAGGGGAATGATTTTCACCAGTAAAAAAATGATGATCAGCTTCGCGCGCATGCTCAAGCCCAATTTGGTGAGAAGCCCTCTGAGCGAATCAGTGACGCGCTGCAAAAACCTTCTGCCGGCGCTGCCGATCTTTTGCATGTTTGCTGCTCCTCTGCGGCCCCGCGATTCGGGCCCTTTGATGACATACGCCCATGTATGCACATGGACAAAAAATACCAATCTCTATTATATAGAGGCCTCGCACCCCGTGCAAGTATAAAATGCACATTTTTGGTATATTGATGTGTTCAGGTGTCAATGATGAGTGAAAGAAATCAGACGGCGGCAATCATCTGCAAAGGGGAGCGAAAAGCCAAACAAGTTTTGATACGAGTATTGCTCCAGATGTTATAGATGGCAATC
>JAITTS010000170.1 GCA_031286995.1 Oscillospiraceae bacterium | reverse complement strand
AATCATTTTTCCGATATTTTCAAATCCATCACGTTTGATAACGGCTCAGAGTTTGCCGACAGCGCGGCCATGGAACGGGACGGCAGAATCAATATATATTACGCCCATCCCTACAGCAGTTTCGAGCGCGGAACAAACGAAAACTGGAACGGTATTGTGCGGCGGTTCATCCCCAAGGGCAAAAGCTTCGACAACCTGACAGATCAAGACATTCAGAGAATCAGCCACTATATCAACACCCTGCCCAGAAAAAGGTTCGGCTATAAAACGCCGCTGGACTTGTGGCAAGCGCAGATGGATGGTATACTTGCCGCGTAATCCAACCTTTTGTCAGGGACTGCCCGCCCCCGATACCCCCAGCCAGCGCACGGGCGCTGGATCCCGATGGGTTATTGCATAACCCTCGCATCGAAAACCAACAGTCCCCCCCCGGGGGGGCAGTTGAATTTACATTCGGGAAAATTTTTTGTATATAAAACAGGACGTACGTGTGCTATAATATGCAAGAAGGTGCAAGACGCCTTTTTGTGCGTTTATTACCGCAAAGGAGGAGAAGATTCTTGAGCTTTGCAGGGGTATTTCCTGGCGGTATCCATCCTAAGGAAACGGAAGGCGGTAAGGCGGCCACCAGCGGGCAGGCCGTGCGCACCATGCCGCCGCCTGTGCGCGTGGTCATCCCCATGCAGCAACACATTGGCGGGCCGAGTCAGTGCACGGTGCAGCCGGGTGACCTGGTCAATATGGGCGAGGTGGTGGGCCGCGCGGTGGGCGCCTGGGGTGTGCCTGTGCACGCCTCTGTATCGGGCCGCGTGGTGGCGGTGGATCGCTGCGTGTTGCTGAGCGGCGTCTCTGTGCCTGCTGTGGTGATTGACAACGACTTTGAGGATCGCTGGCACGAAGATTGCCGTCCCCGGGAGGATGCGGACAGCCTGCCCAAGGAAGAACTGCTGCGCATCGTGCGGGATGCGGGCATCGTGGGCTTGGGCGGCGCCACCTTCCCTACGGCGGTCAAGCTGGCCCCGCCAGCGGATAAACCTGTGGATACCATCATCTTAAACGGCGCGGAGTGCGAACCCTGCCTGACAGCCGACCATCGCCTGATGCTGGAGGATCCGCAGGCCGTGGCCGACGGTCTGGCGCTGGCCGCCAAGATACTGGGGGCCAAGGTTGCCATCGTAGGCATTGAGGATAACAAGCCCGATGCGGTGAATGCCATGCGGCAGGCAATTCAGGATAGAGGCAAGGTGGTTGCGCTGCCCGTGCGCTACCCGCAGGGGGGCGAGCGCCAGTTGATCTACGCCCTCACAAAGCGCGTGGTGCCTGTGGGCAAGCTGCCTGCGGATGTGGGCGCGGTGGTCATCAACGTGGCCACGGT
Source organism: Oscillospiraceae bacterium (assembly GCA_031286995.1). Taxonomy (GTDB): domain Bacteria; phylum Bacillota; class Clostridia; order Christensenellales; family Aristaeellaceae; genus JAITTS01. The sequence continues at coordinate 1,559 of JAITTS010000170.1, read as the reverse complement.
CGCAGCCATATCTCATGCTGTACGGCAGGGTAAGCCCCTCATCGACAGAATCGTCACCGTTACGGGACGGGTGGCCGAGCCCGGCAACCTGCGCGTGCGCATCGGCACCGCCTTGGCGGATGTGGTGGATGCCTGCGGCGGACTGACCGAGGGAGCGGATCGTGTGGTGCTTGGCGGCCCCATGATGGGCGCTGCCGCGCCTAGGCTGGATCTACCCCTCACCAAGGCCATGTCCGGCATCCTTGCCCTGGGCAAGGAGGGCGGCGCGCGACGAGAGAGCGCCTGCATCCACTGCGGCCGTTGTGCGCAGGCGTGCCCCATGCGGCTGTTGCCGGTTAAAATTGACGCGGCATCCCGCCAAACCATGTGGGACGAGGCAGAGGGCTTGCAGGCCCTGGCCTGCATTGAGTGCGGGTGCTGCACCTATGTGTGCCCCGCCAAGCGCGAGTTGACCCAGAGTTGCCGTACGGCCAAGGCGGGCATACACGCGCAGCGCGCACAAAAAAGAGAAAAAGCGTAAGGAAGGTGATGGGCATGCAAAGAAAGTATTTTGTGGCGTCCTCGCCGCACCTGCGCGACGATGCCTCTACCGGTCGCATCATGCGCGATGTGTGCGTGGCGCTCATTCCCGCCGGGCTGGCCGGTATTTGGTTTTTCGGCCTGCGGGCCGTCATACTGATCGCCCTCTCCGTGCTTAGCGCAGTAGTGGCCGAGTGGGCCTACCAAAAAATTACCCACCAGCCCGTCACGGTATCCGACGGCAGCGCGGTGGTCACCGGTCTGTTGCTGGCCTACAACCTGCCCGCATCCGCCCCCCAGTGGATGCCGGTGGTGGGCGCGGCGGTGGCCATTGTGCTGGTGAAGCAGATGTTCGGTGGCATCGGCAAAAACTTTATGAACCCTGCGTTGGCGGCGCGGGCCATTCTGGCCGCCTCCTGGGCAGGATTGATGACCGCTTGGGTCGCCCCCCAGGGCGGCAACTGGCTGGCGGGCCTGGGCGCAGATTCGGTGGATGTGATATCCCGGGCGACGCCCCTGGCCGCCGGGGCCGCAGGCTACGGCCTGTGGGATCTGTTTATCGGCAACGTGCCTGGCTGCATCGGCGAAACCAGCAAGCTGGCCCTGCTGGCCGGCGGGGCATACCTGTTCATCCGCCGGGTCATCAATTGGCGTATTCCGGTGTGCTTTGTGGGCACGGCCCTGGTGCTGTTCTGGCTGCACACCGGCTCGCTCTACAGCGCGGATGCCGGGGCGCAATCCGCCCTGTACCAGTTGCTCTCCGGCGGGCTGCTGCTTGGCGCGCTCTTTATGGCCACGGATTACGCGCCAGCGCCGGTGACGCCCTGGGGACAGATCATCTTCGGCGCAGGGTGCGGCGCGCTGCTCTTTGTCCTGCGCACGTACAACAGCCGCCTGCCCGAGGCCTGCTCTTTCGCCATTCTGTTGATGAACGTGGCCTCGCCCCTCATTGAGCGTTTTACACGGCCTCGTGCCTTTGGGGAGGTGAAGCGGCATGCGTAACGTGTTAAACCTGGGCCTGCGTCTGTTGGCCTTTATGC
>JAITTS010000107.1 GCA_031286995.1 Oscillospiraceae bacterium | reverse complement strand
ATAGGGGGCCGTCAGCATCGCGGCGAACCCCAAGACCCAATATGCGCTTGCGAGCGCCCGTGTATTAAAGGGCGTAAGCGGCAACGCAGAGAAGTGTAACACATTTTGCTGCGCCTCGTCAATGGCCTCGCGCATGCGCTCCAGGCTCAGCAGCAGCCGACCGTGCACCAGATAAAAACAGGCTATGCCTTCCAAAGCGGCACGCGGCAAGGCATCCACGATATCCAGCATAAACTGGGCGGATTCTCTGGGTATCTGTTGTTGCGGAAAATCGTAGATGGATCGCAGCACCGCGCCGCAATCCTTCGCCTGACCATAATAGTAGATGGCATCCATTCTGTACTCCTCCGCCTCGCACCAGCGGGCGGCCAGCAGGTAGGTTTGCCGTTTCTCCTCTTCGGACAGTTGGGACTGTTGCCGCACCAAAAAATCCAAAAAAAGGTGATGAATGAGGTAGGCATTTTGGTAAGCGTCAAAATGGATAAAGGAGGTGAAAATAGCCAGCGTAGCCATCAGCGTCTCGTTGCCCGCCACTTGGCGCACCAACTCTGCATCCAGGTGATCAATCAGCGAAAGCTTCACCAGCAAACGCCGAAGCGTCGGGGATGCATCCGCCAAGACTTCGTTTTCTATCAACTTAAAGATATGCGCGCGCACCGCCAAACGTACGTGGTTATTGTAAACAGACGCCTTTTTCAGGGATAAGGTGGTCAGATACACCGCAAAAGCCCATCCGCCGGTATCCCGCTGCACATTGTCCTGCATTTCGCGCGTGACGGAAAGCCCGCTTTGTCTCAAGTATTCTGCCACCTCTGCTGCTGTAAAGCACAAATCTTCTTCCGTAATGCGGAAGATGTTGCCCCTGGACATCTGCGCAACGGTGTTGATCGTGGGTTCCGTGCGAGAGATCAAAACAATTGTGACGTTTGGAAAATCCTCTGAGTTGATGACTCGTTCCACAAAGCGCAGCACTGCGCGGTCGTGAATGAGATGAAAGTCGTCAAAGACTATAAAATAGCGCTTGCTGGGAAAAAGCGTTTTCTCCAGCACGGACAGATACCGGTCAAACGCGCCGTCACTGCCGGGGAAGCCTATCGCTGACACCCTTTCAGCAAAGGAACGATCGTAAAGAGCAATAGACCGGATATACGTTTCCCAGAAGCGGGAGCCTAAGTTATCTCGCTGAGAAAGCTGCATCCAGGCAACCACATCGTTTTGCCTCTGGCGCACAAAGGAATACATAGCCTGGGTCTTGCCGCACCCTGCGCCGGCTATCATCAGTACCACAGGCCGTTCAATCGCTTTTTTCAACAGCAACTGGATGCGCGGGCGATCCAAATAAACCCGGCTATCCGCCGTATTTGCCTCATCGTGAAAGGATTGATTCCGCATAGTGTCCCCTCTTTTTCACTTGCTTCATCCCTCGCGGCAACGCAAAAAGCCAAAACCTTGTCGGCTTCAGCCTTGAGCGTATCTCACATGGAAGCCATGTTTGACTTTATACTGGTTAATAAAAATTGTCAATAGCAGTTCCTATTTGTTAAATATAAAATTCGTCTTAATTTTCACAATCTTAAAATGGCGGAACGGCGCGACTACGCAATTTTCTCCTGTGCGCAATCGGCCACGGCGGCAAACTGATCCTCCACGCGGCAAAACACATCCACCAATGCCGGGTCAAAGTGCTCGCCCTTGCCATCGCGAATGATGTGCGCCGCCTGCGCATGAGACAAACAATTTTTATAGGGCCGCGCGGAGATGACCGCATCGTACACATCCGCAATGGCCATCAGGCGGCCTTCCAGGGCGATGGCATCCCCTGCGAGGCCGCAGGGATAGCCCGTGCCATTCCAGCGCTCGTGATGGGTTGCGGCGATAGCCTCCGCATGGCGCAAAAAAGCGCTGCCGGCCATTCTCTTCTGCATGCTGCGTATAGCGGCTACGCCATACTCCACATGCTTTTTCATCATCTCAAACTCCTCTTTGTTCAAGGGGCCGGGTTTGTTGAGTATGCTATCGCTGATGGCTATCTTGCCGACATCGTGCAGTTGGGCCGAAGGGATCAAAAAACGCATATCCCACGCTGCGGTCTGCTCGGCATAGATGCCCGTCCGCATCAATTCTTCCGCCAGAATCTGCAAATACTGCTGTGTGCGCATTGCGTGCCCGCCTGTGGCGCCATCCCGAAACTCCACCATATCCGACACAGTGGCGAGCACGGTGCTCTGCAAATTTTCAACTTGCATGGTCTTGGCGTACACCATTTCTTCCAGATCATCAGCGTAGCGCCGCAGTTTGCGCCGTTGGGCGGTAATGAGCAAATGGTTCTCAATACGTTTGCGCAGCAAGGGCGCGGAAAAGGGCTTGGCTACGTAGTCAACGGCCCCCAAACTGAGGCCGGTCAGTTCACTGCCTTCACTCTTGCAGGCGGTTAAAAAAATCACCGGCACATCCGCCAAGACAGGGTTCAGCTTGATGCGACACAGAGCCTCGTACCCGTCCATATCCGGCATCTCAATATCCAGCAGAATCAAACTCGGCGTAACGTGCGCGGCCAGCTCAAACAGCTTGGCGGCCGACGATAAGGCGTACACCTCGTAAACATCCTTCAATATGCCTTTACCCACAGCCAAATTCGTCAGATTGTCATCCACCATCATCACTTTTTCCCGCTTGTCCACAGTATCGCGCTCCTCTCTTAGGCATCGGACTGTTTCATACCGTTCACACTTTCCCGCTGTATCCGATGCTGTCGTATCTCCTCGCCGGCACCGACCGTATCGGCTTTCAGTATATTCGACAAAAAAATCACAAAACACACCCCAAATCACTGTTTATGCATGCCCTGAAAGCGTCCGCCTCCCCCAGGAACCCTGACCATGGGATTTTTGCTTGAACCCGCGCCGCGGGCATGGTATCATACACCCAGTGAAGCCGCATACACGGGATGTTAATCGGCGACCGAAAAGAGATGAAGGGCGCATGCGATGCTACTTGGCAGTGGATATCGGGGCCTCCGGCGGGCGGCACATACTGGGTTGGGTACAGGCGGGCCGCATCGCGCTGCAAGAGGTATACCGCTTCCCCAACACCCAGGTGCGCAGGGACGGCCGGGACTGTTGGGATACGCAGGCGCTCTTTGCGCACCTGGTGGCCGGGCTGAAGGCCTGCCGCGAAGCGGGCAAGACGCCGGATTCCATGGGTGTGGATACTTGGGGCGTAGATTACGTGCTGCTGGATGCCGAGGGCCGGCTTATTGGCGACGCGGTGGCCTACCGGGATGCGCGTACCCAGGGCGCGGATGCCCTGGCGGAGGCTGTCTTGCCCTTTGAGGCGTTGTACGCGCGCACCGGCATCCAAAAACTCCCGTTCAACACCGTATACCAGCTGCTGGCGCACCGCCGCGATCATCCGGAACAGTTGGCGCAGGCGTCCCGCTTCCTGATGATGCCGGATTACCTGCACTACCTACTGACCGGCGTACCCTGCAACGAGTACACCAACGCCACCACCACCGCCCTGGTGAGCGCCCGGCACCGGGATTGGGACAGGGAACTGTTGGCCGCGCTCCGCCTCCCCGCCGCGATCTTCGGCCCCTTGCGCCGGCCGGGGGAAACGCTGGGCGGCCTGGCCCCCGGTGTGCGCGATGCGGTAGGCTTTGATTGCCGCGTAGTGCTGCCCGCCACCCACGACACCGGCGCGGCCTTTCTGGCGGTACCCGCCAAGGATGACCGGGCGGTGTACCTCTCCAGCGGTACGTGGAGCCTGCTGGGCGCGCCCCGCCCCGCCCCCATCGCCACGCCGCAAAGCCAGGCTGCCGGGTTCACCAACGAGGGCGGTTACGGCGGCACCTACCGTTTTTTGAAGAACATCATGGGGCTGTGGATGCTGCAAAGCATCCGGCGCGAGATCAGCGGCGAAGCCTACGTATCGGGTGCGCAGCCGGATGCGCCTGCAGCGGGTCACGCCTGCACATTCGCGGATCTACAGCGGGCCGCCCGCGCCGCAGCGGATTTCCCCAGCCTGGTGGATGTGGATGACCCGGCCTTTTTGGCCCCTCCCAACATGGCTGAGGCTGTGCGGCGGCATTGCCTGCGCACAGGGCAGCCCGTGCCGCAGGATATGGGCCAATTGGCCCAGTGCGTGTACGCCAGCCTGGCCCGCGCCTATCGGGATACCATACGCCAGCTTTCCGCCCTCACCGGGGTGCGCTACACCGCCGTGCACATCGTGGGCGGCGGCAGCCAGGATGCGTACCTGAACGAACTGACCGCCCGTGCCGCCGGGCTGCCCGTGTACGCAGGCCCCACGGAGGGCACAGCCCTGGGCAACCTAGTGGCGCAGATGATCGCCGCAGGGGAATACCGCGACCTGGGCGCGGCCCGGGCGGCCGTGCGCCAAAGTTTTACGGTGAAGGAGGTTTTGCCATGAACCGGTACGAGGGCGCTAAGGCGCAGTATGCGGCACTGGGTGTGGATGTGGAAGAGGCGCTGGCGCGCCTGGCCGGCAAACCCATCAGCATCCACTGCTGGCAGGGGGATGACGTGCGGGGCTTTGACCGGCCTGATGGGGGCGCGACAGGCGGCATACAGACCACAGGCGACTACCCGGGCCGCGCGCGCAGCTTTGCGGAACTGACGGCGGATTTCGATCAGGCCTGCGCGCTGATCCCCGGCAAAAAGCGCATCAACCTGCACGCCTGCTATGCCGTATTTGCCCCCGGCGAATGGGCGGACAGGGACGCCCTGACCTATCGGCACTTTGCCGCCTGGGTAGATTACGCCAAGGCGCGCGGTATCGGCATAGACTTTAACCCCACGGCCTTCTCGCACCCCATGGTGCGGGGCGGGCTTACTCTGTCATCCCCGGATGAGGATGTGCGTCGGTTCTGGATACGTCACTGCCTGGCCTGCCGCCGCATCGCCGAGGATATCGGCCAGGCCCTGGGGGATCAGGTGCTGCACAACATCTGGATCCCCGACGGGCTCAAAGATGTGCCCGCAGACCGCCTGGGGCCCCGCCTGCGCCTGAAGGCCGCGCTGGATGAAATTTTCGCGCAGCCTCTGCCCCATGTGATCGACTGCGTGGAGAGCAAGGTGTTCGGCATAGGCCTGGAGAGCTACACCGTGGGCAGCAACGAGTTTTACATGGCCTACGCCGCCACCCATCCCGGCGTGTACAACCTGCTGGATAATGGGCACTACCATCCCACGGAGACGGTGAGTGACAAAATACCCGCGCTGCTGGCTTTTTTTGATAAACTGCCCCTGCACGTCACCCGCCCCGTGCGCTGGGATTCGGATCACGTGGTGCTGCTGGATGACGAGCTGCTGGAGATATGCAAGGAGATCGTGCGCTGTGGCGCTCTGCAGAAGGTGCTGATCGGCCTGGATTTTTTTGACGCATCCATCAACCGGGTGGCCGCCTGGGTGGTGGGCGCGCGCAATGCGCAGCGGGCGCTGCTGCATGCGCTGCTGCTGCCCCACAACACATTGGCCGCCTTGCAGGATGCGGGCCGCTTTACCGAAAAAATGGCCCTGGCGGAAGACTGCAAAACCCTGCCCTTTGGCGACATTTGGGCGCACTACTGTCAAACCCAGGGGGTGCCCGGCGACGGGGCCTGGTTTGAGATCATTCAGCGGTACGAGGCCGACATTTTAGCAAAGCGAGGCTGAACGGATGAGTATTTTTAAAAACCCCGCCATGGCGGGGTTCATCCGGCTGTGTGACGACGGCTGGCGGCAGGGCTGGCACGAACGCAACGGCGGCAACCTGACCTACCGTCTGACCGCAGAAGAAGAAGGGGCCTGCCACCCCTACTGGCGCGCAACGCCCGGGGATTGGCGCCCCCTGGGGGTGACCGCCCCGAATTTGGCGGATGCATGCTTCATCGCCACGGGCAGCGGCAAATACTTTCGCAACGTTTCCGCCGCCCCTCAGGACAACCTGTGCGTGGTGCAACTGAACGGCGCGGGGGACGCCTGGCGCGTGGTGTGGGGGTTGGAGGCCGGCGGGCGGCCCACCAGCGAGCTGCCCACCCACATCCTCAACCACAGCGTGCGCAAACAGGCCACGGACGGGGCCTGCCGGGTGATCTACCACGCCCACACCCCCAGCCTGATCGCCTTGACCTATGTGTTGCCCCTGACCGACCGGGCCTTTACCCGCGCCCTGTGGCAGAGCGCCACCGAATGCCCCGTAGTCTTCCCCGGCGGGGTGGGCGTGGTGCCCTGGATGGTGCCCGGCGGCGCGGAAATCGCCCTGGCCACTGCCGGGCTGATGCAGCGCTACGACGCCGCCGTGTGGGCGCACCACGGGCTGTTCTGCAGCGGACCGGATTTTGACACCACCTTCGGCCTGATGCATACCATCGAGAAGGCCGCGGATATCCACGTGCGCGCGCTTTCCTGCGGCCAGGGCATCCGCCAGACCATCCCGGATGATGGGCTGCGCGCCATCGCGCAGGCGTTTGGCGTGGCGCTCAATCAGGATTTTCTGGATTGAGGGGCAACGCCTTTTCCACCCCATAAAACAGTTCATCCCCCACCACCGCCCGCCGGATAATGCGCGCGCCGGCGGGCAGTTCGCGCTCAAACCAGGCCGCGTAATGCGTCAGCATGCCCTTCTGCCTGCCGCCAAGGCTTTTTAATTGAAAAGAAACCAGGGCGCGAGGTACGCGTAGCCGAGAAAACAGCCGCATCGCCCCGCCTTTTCGCTGCCGCTCCAGCAGGGGCAGCAGTTTGAAAAGCAACGCGCAATCCCCGGTGAATGCCGGGATATCCGCCCCCAGATCGCACACCAGCGCCCGGTACGCCGGACGGCCTATCCGCGCAAAGTAGTCGTTTAGCAGGGCTACGGTCTGCCGGTGCATATCCACGGCCACATACGCATCCGGCAGGCGCGGATACCACGGCAACGCAAAGGGCTGAAAACCGCAGCCTAAATCCAGCAGCGTCCGCCCCTGCCCCAGGCAATCCGCAATCAGGGTGCAAACCTCATCCAAATAGGCTATCCGCTCCGCGCTGGAGGCGTGCAGGCGCAGCAACCCAAGCGCCGCCGCCTTATCCCGCAGCAGGCCGGGCCCCGCGGCGGCCAGGACGCGCGCCGCCGCCTGGTGCGCCCCGTCGCCCACAAAAGCGGCGTTCATGCCGTGCAAGGCGGTCTTGGCGGCCTTCACCGCATCCTTCGTCTTGGCGTGGCGCGCGCAGGCATCCCGGCAGACCCGGCGCACCGCGTCCACATCCATCATGGCGTACTTCTTGGTTGCCAGCACCTGGGCCGTCACCCGCTCCGCATCCACGCCTACGCGCCCCCTTCCGCCTGGCGCATCTTCTCCATCAGCGTTTCGTAAAAGCGCAGGTTGTGCAGCGTGGCCAGGCGGTAAGCCAGCGAATCCCCCGCCTTGCACAGGTGGCGCAGGTAAGCCGCGCTGTACTGCGCGCACAAGGGGCAATCGCAGCCCGGGGATACAGGACGCACAGCGCGCGCGTGAGCGTCGTCTGCCATGTAGTGGTAGTGATAGCGCGCATCCGGATCCGCGGGGTCGGGGTTTTCAAACACGTAGAGGCGGTTGTGCCGGGCCTCGCGCGTGGGGATGACACAATCGAACAGGCCGTAACCCATGGCCCGGCAGGCCGCTATGCCTTCCGGCTTGCCCAGGCCCATGGCGTACTTGGGCGCATCATCCGGCATCAGCTGTGCCGTACAGGCCAGTATATCCTCCACCAGCCTGTTCTCCGCATCCAGCGGCCATCCGCCAAAGCCGTAGCCGTCAAAGCCTATCTGCCGCAAGCCCTCGGCGCAGCGGCGGCGCAGATCCGCATACCCGCCGCCCTGGATGATGGCGAACAGCAGCGGCCGGGATGCGGGCGGAATGCGGCGCTGGGCCAACTGCTTTTCATATTCCGCCTTGCAGCGCGCGGCCCAGGCCACGGTCACATCCACAGCAAAGGCGTTGGTGTCGTAAGGATCATCCGGATGGGTGCAATAATCCAGGCACATCATGATGTCTGAGCCGTAGACAAACTGAGCCTGTACGCACTTTTCCGGCGTCAGCACCATCTTGCCGTGCCCGCCTTCGGGCCGGAAGATGATCTCATTTTTGCGTATCTCACCATACTTGGGGTTCTCGCGGATCAACGAAAACACCTGAAACCCGCCGGAATCCGTCAGGATGGGGCGCTGCCAGCCCGCAAAGGCGTGCAGGCCCCCGGCTGCGCGCAGCACGCCCAGCCCCGGCTTGGTCAGCAGGTGGTAGCTGTTCATCACCAGGCCCGGCACGCCGCAGCGCACCAAATCCGCCGCATCCGCGCAGCGCACCGCCCCGTACGTGGCATCCGGAAAGAAGGCGGGCAGGGATACTTGGCCCCGGGGCAAGCACAGCGTTTGAGCCACAGGTCAGATCACCTGCGCTTCAAACCCGTAGACCTTTGCCAGTTGCAAAAGCTGCGGGGTCACATCACCGGCCACCAAAATGGCGTGGTGAGACGACAGGCTCTCCATCACCCTGTGGCCGCTGTTGTTACGGTAGCGGATCAGCGCGCCGTTGCGGCAATCCGAGCCGGGGTACTGCACGTAATCCTCAATCTCGGCCTCAATGACAGTCAATTTTTTCATATCCGCCTGCAACTTGGCCATGGTGACAGGCCCCTTGGCCAGGCGGCAATCCACCATCACCGCATCGTCGTTTACAATGGCCAGCACCTTGGGCCGCAACACCCATTCGGTGCAAAAGCTTTGGGGGGCCAGGCCCATGTAGCCACAGTGCACGCCCAGGGCGTGGTTATCAGGGTCTTGAATTTGGGGAAAGGCGTCGATGCGCTCGTGCTTGAGCGCGGCCATGCCCACCAAAAACGGGTAGATGTTGGTGGTCATCAGCGGTTTTTGCAGGGCGCTGTAGAGAATGTACTGGCTGATGAGGCTGACCGTATCCCCTTCGCACACCCACATGACGCGGTCGTGCTCGAAGAGCCAATTCCACGCCAGGCAGGGCACGGAATCGGCATGGAAGGACTCGTTGAGGCAGTTCGCACCCACGGCCACCACATCCCCCAGGGCCTGCAGATCCGCTTTGACGGCCAGGTAAATCTTGGCCGCCTTGAGGATGCAAGTCATGGGCACGCCCTGGCTGGGCACGGTGTAACGCGCCCACACCGCCTCAACCTGGGCATCCGGTATGGCGCGGGCGCGTTCGTTCAGTTCCTTCCAGCTACGGTAGAGCAGGCGGATGCCGAAGGCGCGCTCAATCTGCCGCGTGCACTCCTCTTCCCACCAGTAAAAGCGCTTGAAGATGGAAGCTTGCATGCCTTCGCCCGGGCTATCCTGGTACATCAGGAACGCCGCGCCGCCGGCCATGTGCTTTTT
>JAITTS010000087.1 GCA_031286995.1 Oscillospiraceae bacterium | reverse complement strand
ATAAAATAAGGTGCTAATATGATTAAAATGATTTGTTTACACGCCTATTTTCACCTGTTATAAGGCCCCGCCGACATGCGCGAGGCCGGTGGAGGGGCCAGAAAAAAGGAGGGATACATGGTATCGGTTCTCAGCATGTTCTATGGCATTTTGATTAAGATGCACTGGGGCGATATGGGTCAGCGCGGCGTGCCGCACTTCCACGCCTTCTATGGCGATGAGGCCGCCGTATTTGTGCTGGAAGGGGACATTCTCGCGGGCAGATTCCCCACAAAGCAGGCCGCCCTTGTGAGGGCGTGGGCATTGATCCACGCGGATGAATTGGCCGCTGACTGGACACTTGCAGCCAACCGTAAGGAAATATTTCGCATTGATCCCTTGAGGTAGGAGGAAGGGCCATGCAACGACTCATGGTCTTCGGCAAGGAGGCGCTGGGGCCACGCGTGGCGGCTGTGCGCCCGCTGGATGGCTACCGGCTTGCCCTGCAATTTGGCAACGGCGAGCGCCGCGTGTTCGACGCCACGCCCTTGCTCGCTTACAAGGCTTTTGCGTCGCTGCGGGACAAGGTGTTTTTTGATATGGTTTCGGTCGGCTTTGGCTCCATTCAGTGGCCGGGAGATATTGACTACTGCGCGGATACGCTCTACCTGCAAAGCGTGCCGGATAGCGGCGTGCCATAAGCCCTCGCGCCGCGCTTTTTTTCGCGTTGCAACAGGGCCGCCTCGCTTGCCTTTCGGCTACCAAGACAGCCCTGTTATTTTGTATCTGCATGGTTTCGCCACATCCCTTGGCGGCATGTGCATGGAAAGCCGCGCTAGGCGGAAGCCTGCATTGCTCTCGCCTTATGGGGTTTATCCCGCTGATCCTGCACCGTGGCGGCAAAGTCACCCGCCACTTTTTCAAAAATCGTCACCAGGCAGGGATCGAACTGCGTGCCGCCTCCCTCTGCGATGGTGTGCGCCGCCTCCTGCGGGGGCATGGCGTTTTTGTAAGGGCGCGTGGATACCAGGGCATCGTACACATCCGCAATGGCCATCAGGCGGCCCTCCAGGGGTATCTGCTCCCCAGCCAGGCCCCTGGGGTAGCCCTTGCCATCCCAACGCTCATGATGGGTGGCGGCAATGGTCTCCGCATAGCGCAGAAAGCGGCTATCCTTCACCTTGCGCTCCATGGTGCGGATGGCGTTTATGCCGTAATCCACGTGCTTTTTCATAATCTCAAACTCTTCCGGGGTGAGCCTGCCCGGCTTGTTAAGGATGGCGTCGCTGATGGCGATCTTGCCTACATCGTGCAGCTGCGCGCTGGGCAGCAGCAAATCCGTATCCCACGCATGCGTCTCCGTTGCGTACATGCCCGATCGCAACAGCTCTTGCACCAGCAACTGCAGATAGCGCTGGGTGCGGGTGACGTGGCCGCCGGTGGTGTCGTCGCGAAACTCTACCATTTCGGCCACTGTGGAGAGCACGGTATTCTGCAGCTCTAAGACCTGTGCGGTTTTCATATGAATCATCTCTTCCAAATCATCGTTGTAACGGCGCAACATTCTCTGCTGTTTTAGGATGAGCAGGTGGGTTTCAATGCGCTTGAGCAGCAGGGGCGCGGAGATGGGTTTGGTGATGTAGTCGATTGCCCCCAGGCTAAAACCCAACAACTCGCTGCCTTCGTCGGTTTTGGCGGTTAAAAACATCACCGGAATGTCGGATATGACAGGGGTGTTCTTGATGCGGCAGAGCACCTCGTAACCGTTCATCTCCGGCATTTCGATATCCAGCAGGATCAGATCTGGTGTGATGCGCTGCAGGGCCTCAAACAGCTTGGCGGCAGAGGGCAGGGCGTACACCTCGTAGATGTCTTTCAGTATGTTTTTACCCATGGTCAGGTTGGTCAGGTTGTCATCCACCAACACCAGCATGATGCGCTGGCGCTTGTTTTCACGGCCTTGCATCCCAAAAACCTCCTTTTGTGCGCCCTGGCGACCGGCACAGGCAGGGCAGAGAGCCGCTCCATGGTCAGAGGGCGGAGAGCCGCTCCACAATCTGCGCGAGATCCATGTGGTCTACCCTCGCGCGTAGCCAGGTCATCAGTTCATCGTCGTTGTAGGCAAAGGCCTCCAATTCGGCCATGACCGCATCCACACCATCCATGTCGTAGGCATCGCACGCCTGGCGCAAGCGGGCCAGGGCATCCGCATCCGGCGCGTCTTTGCGGGGTTTGAGCGCGCTGGCATCCTGCCCGGCCAGGGCCGCTTGTATGGCGGCCACCAGGGCCCGGGCAGCGGCGACCAGCCCCGGCGCGTGGGTGCGCACAAAAGCCGCGTCATTCGCCTTGGCGGCGCGCTCCATGGCCTCGGCGCTCTTGCCCACGCCGTCGGCGCAGACGCCGTAGCTGCTGCCCTTTAGCCCGTGCGCCACCACCGCGTAATCCGCAAGGCTCGCAGGCTCGGATTCCGCCAGGGTATCCAGCAGCGGCAGCGTGTTGACCGCGTAGGATCGCAAGACAGACCACAGGGATTCTTTGTTGCCGCCAAAGCGGTTCAGCGCCCGCGTTATATCAAGGCCCGGTATGTCGGGCAGGGCCGGGGCATCGGCGGCGTCCTGTTCCCCTTCATCCATGCCGGCTCGTCTGTCTTGCCCCGTGCGCCGCTCCATACCGCTGCGGCGCTCCATACCTTCCGCGCCGCCATCGGCGGAGAGCTGGACGCCCAGTTTCTCTTCCAGCGCTTTGTCGCGCACAAAGGCGCGGAGAACCGCATCCAGGCGCATGACATCGATGGGTTTGGATAGGAAGGCCTGAAAGCCGTTCTGTAAAAACAGCTTGTCGTTGCCCATAATGGCGTTGGCGGTCAGTGCGATGATGGGCAACGTGCGGGCGTAATCCGTGCCGATCTCCTGACGGATGATGCGCGTGGCCTCCATGCCGTCCATCTCGGGCATCATGTGATCCATAAAGACGGCGCTGTACTTCGGCTCGCCCCTGCGGATGCAGTCAATGGCCTGCTGACCGCTGGTGACGCCATCTATTTGCATGCCGTAGGGCTTCATCATGCCCCGCGCCACATCCACATTGGTCTGCACGTCATCCACAATCAGCACGCGCGCGTAGGGCAGGTACAGGCGCGCCAGGCGCGTATTGCATTCGCGCCTGTGGTCTATGAAGCGGAACGCCTTCAGGTTTTCGCACTCCTCGTGGCCGATGGTATCATCGTCTACAAAGCCTTGGCGCAGACGCACGGTAAAGGTACTGCCCTTGCCGTACTCGCTCTCTACGGTTACAGTGCCATCCATCATCTCGGTCATGCGCTTGGTGATGGCCAGGCCCAACCCCGTGCCCCTCACCGCACGGTTGGTACGGGTATCTACCTGATTGTAGTCGGTAAACAGCTTTTGTATATCCTCTGACCGTATACCGATGCCGGTGTCGCGCACGCTGATGGTCAGCCACACCGTGTCCCCATCCCGCTGGCAGGCGATCCCCCACGTCACAGTGCCCTCGCGGGTATACTTAAACGCGTTGGAGAGCAGGTTGTTGCAGATCTGCTTGATGCGCTGCTCATCTCCGTAGAGCAGGTGGGGCAGGTCTTCGCTGATATCCAGGCAAAAGGCAATGGGTTTCTCGTCGATGTGCGTGGCGTTGAGCGTGGCGGTGTCGTTGATGAGGCTGGCCAGGTCGTAGGCGCTCGGTATCAGTTCCAGCTTGCCGGATTCTATCTTGGATATATCCAGCAGATCGTTGACGATGTGCAGCAACATGGCGCCCGCGTTGTAGATCTTTTTCAGGTTTTCGCCGTTTTCGCCCTGTACCTCATCCGTATCCAGGATCAATTGGGATAGGCCGATGACGGCGTTGAGCGGCGTACGCATCTCGTGGCTGGTGTTGGCCAAAAAGCGGCTTTTGGTCTCGGATGCGTTTCTGGCCATAACGTTCAGGTGCTCCAGCTCGACGTTTTGTTCATGGATTTTTTTAAAAGGCTGCATCATCAAACGCGAGGCCAGCAGGGCCAGCGCCACGCCCAGCACCAGAAAGATCAGCGCGGCCAGCAGCAGACCTTCTCTCATTTTGGAGGCGGGGCTTTCATCCGGGGGCACGGCCACGGCAATCGGCCAGCCCATGCGCGACTCAGAGATAGGCCGAAATATATGTAAGTGCACTCGCCCCTCTACCGAGAGGGTTTCTGTGCCCGTTTCCTGATGAATCATGCGCTCAGTGAATGCGGCTAAGGCCACGTATTCCGCGTTTTCCGGGTATTGCTTGGCCAGCTGGATAAAATTTTGGCGATTCGTCACAAACTTTTCACGACCATCAGCGATAACGGTGCCCTCTTCATCCATCACAATGATGTAGCCCGTTTTCCACACGTGGAAATTGGTGAACAGCTCGCTGAAGACCATGCCGCGCATGGTGGTGACGAGCACGCGGCCGGTATTTCCCACGGGCACACACACGTGTATCACCAGTTGGCCGGTGGGATCGTGCCGGGTGGTGGAGATGACGCTGTTGCCCTCGAAGGCCTGGCGGATGTATTCGCTGCCAAGCAGGTCTGGCGGTAGGGGGGCGTCGCCATAGGCTGCCACAATGCCATTGGCATCTATCAGCGTCAGCGCTATAAATCGCGGATAGAAGGGCAGTCGCTCTTGCATGGCATTGCGCACCTGCGCTTGCGGAACCTGTGCCAGGTGCTCCGCGATGGCGTTGGCGTTGGCCTTGACCAAGGCCATCTCTCTGGCGACCAATCTATCCGCTATCTCCAGGATGGAGAGCAGATCGTTCTCTATAGTGGCCCTCAAACTGTCTTCCCCAAAGTAGATGTTCATGCCTGTGGTGGTCACCGTGATCAGCACCACGACGGCAAGAAAAACCAGGATGATTCGGACGCGCATGGGTATATTATGCAGTATATTGTGTATGAACATAGGGGACACCTCCATATACAGTATATCTGGCTGCGCAAATCCTTTTTCGACAAACAATACTTGTGTTATAAAAAACGCATCTGTATGTATTTGCATATATTTTACTGGTGGATTTTGAGAATAGCATAATTTGTCGAAGCATACAATAGCTTTTTGAAAAATTTTGTACGGAAAACCGCTTAACTTTTACTTAATTTTGAGAACTACATTATGAACAAAAAATAAAGGTTTAACGATCTACTTATACTGCTATATATATATATATATATATTGTATGTGCAAAATATAAAATAATTATACGAAAAAGCCGCGCTAAAAATCGGCTATGTAGCCGGCCCAATTGGCGCCGGATGCGGCGGCAAGCGCGAATAAAAAATCCTCGGGCGTGGCCATGCCAAAAGTGTGCGGGCGGGCGTAGGCGCCCAGGGCGGCAAAAAAGGCTTCATCCCCCATGGCCAGGCGCAAGCCGTGCAGCATGCCCGCGCCCCGCTGATACACCACCATGCCGTACTCGGCCACGGAGGCAAAGCGATCCAGCGGCGCACCCACGGTGACGCCCGCGGGGAACGTGAGGCGAAGCGCAGGCTCTATGCGCCGCTGGTACAGGGCTTCGAAGGCTTCACTGCCCTGCGTGTTTTCCACATAGAGCAGGGCGGCGTACTCGGCCAGCGCTTCATCCAGCCAGGGGGAGAGCACCTGATCGCTGCCCACCAGGGCGTACCACCACTGGTGCGCCGTCTCGTGCGCTACGACGTAAGCCAGATTCTCCCCGGCCAAATCCGCCGCCTCTATAAAGACGAGACCCGGGTACTCCATGCCCCCGTAGCCGCCCAGGCTGGCCTGGGCCAGGGTGAACACCGGGTAGGGATAGGGCGTGCCGAAGAGCCGGCCGTAAAGCCGCAGCGCAGCCTCCGCCGTAGTCAGCATGGCCTGGGCCGTGTTCTCCGAGGCGGCGTGGGCAACCACCAGCGGGCCATCCGGGGCCAACAGGCGCTGGGCGGTGCGGCAGCGGGCAAAGAGGACGAGGGCAAAATCCCGCGCGGCAAGGGCCTGCCACTGCCAAAGGGTGCGGTCGTCTCCGCCCGTTTGCGAGCGCAACGCGCCGGTGGCCGCGGGCACAAAGGCGGCGGGCGCATCCAAGGTGAAGGTAAAGTTGGCGCAATCGCTGAGGAAGGGGTCGCCGATGGGTTCATAGGCATCCAGCGCCCAGGCGTTTTCGCGGCGCGCCGCCACCAGCGGAAAGGCGTTGCCCAGGCACCACGTCTCCCCGGCCACGCCGAAGCGGTAAGCCACCCGGGGTATCTGCAGGGTGTAAGTTAAATCCAGCGCCGCCCAATCCCCCGGGGCCAGGGGCGCGGTGAGGGTCACGCGCAGGGCCGTGCCATCCTCGCCGGATCGCACGAAGGGCGCCGCCGCGCCATCCACCGCCACCGCGGCAAAGCTGATATCGCCGGCATCAAAGCCCGCCTGGCCGTAAGTTGCCGCCATGTGTTCGGGGATGGCGGCGGGGGATGTCTCCTCGCTGCGGAAGGCCGCGGGGTAGGCGCGCAGATACAGCGCGGGCAGCGCCTCTTGCCCCCGGTTGCGATAGCGCACGCGCTGGGTGCAGGCCAGCGTGCGCGCCTGCGGATCGAACACGGCATAGATATCGTAAGCATCCAATCCCTGGGCGGCGCGGGTGAGGGCCGGGCTATCCGGGGGCGCGGACAGGCGCGCCTGCGGGGCGCAGCCGCAGAGTGCCCAGGGCAGCGCCAGGCAGACGCAGAGCAAGCTGAGCAGCGCCCCGCGCCGTGTTTGCCCGTTTTTTGCGCGATCTATCATGGTACCGTTCCTTCCCGCGGCAACAGCGCGCTGGGCGGGCCGATGTGGCAGCAGGCCAGCCTGTGCAGGGGGCGGGTGAGGCACACGTACAGCAGCCGGGCCTCCAGCGCGTCATCCGCCCAACGATCCGCGCTCACATCCGCCAGCAACACGGCGTCAAACTCCAGCCCCTTCACGAGGGCGGCGGGCAGCGCCACCAGCCCGCCGGAAAAGGCGGTATCCTTCTGCGTCACCAGGCGGGGGGCCAGTTCAGGCAGACCCCGGCACAAGGCGCGGCACTCCGCCTCATCCCTGCCGATGAGCGCGATGGAGCGGAAGCCCTCCGCCTGCCAGGCACGGATGCGGGCCGCCGCCGCCGCGTCGCGGGCCGTGGCATCCGCGCAGGCGACGATCTGCGGCGCGGGGCCGTGGCGCAGCACGGGCCTGGGCCGCGCCTGGCCCGGCAGCGCGTGGCGGGCCGCCACCGCCGCAGCAAAGGCCATGATCTCCACGGTGTTGCGGTAGCTGGTGACCAGGCGCGCCAAATCCGCGCCGCCCAGCGCGCCCCCGCGCAGTTCGTCCCAATCCGCCAGGCCCCGGTAGCCGTGTATGCCCTGCATCAGGTCGCCCACCACGGTGAAGGGCGCGTGGCCCGCCAGCTCGCGCACCAGCCACACCTCAAAGGGCGACCAATCCTGCGCCTCGTCGATCACCGCGTGGCGGATATCCTGCCTAGGCCAGCCTGCTATGGCGCGCAGCAGCAGGCAGAAGGCGGGCACATCCTCCGGGGGCAGGCGCTTCGCCCGGGCCAGCGCATCCGCCCTGCGGCAGACCAGCGCCCATGCCGCCCGATCCGCCGCGGGCAGCGCATCCGCCGGGGTGCGCAAAAAGGCCAGGTACAGCGCGAAGGGATCAAGCGCCGCAAAGCGCGCCATGGCCTGGGGCACAAAGCGCTTCGCCTCCGCGCGGGCTTCGGCCAGGCGGGCATCCCGACTGGCGTAGAGGCGGGCCATGCGCGCCTGCCGCTCCGGCCCATCCGGCATGGCCCCGGCCAGGGCGTCGGCCCGGCGGTCGCACTCCTTGCGCAGCCAGGCCTCCACCTGGCCCAGGGCCTGGGCCAGCGCGCGCTTGAGGGGTTTTTGCAGCTCCGCCAGCCGCCGCCGCAGGGGGAAGCCCGCCAGATCCCGCGTCAGCAGGCGGTGCAAATCCGCTTGGGTAAAGAGCGTGACCGGGCCGAACGTGAGCGCGCCCGGTGGGGCCAGGTTTTCCTCCAGGCCGCGGATGTAAGCGAGCATCGCATCCCGAAAGCGCAGGCTACCCATGTAGCGCAGGCGCAGGGCGAGCGCCGAGCGGTCGGCCGGGGGCATGGCCAGCACATCCTGCAGGCTTTCGCCGGGATCAGGGCGAGGCAGGGCCTTGCCCAAAACCTCATCCAGCAGGCCGCGCAGGGTGCGCTGGCGGGCGCGCTCCACGCCCAAATCCGGCAGCACGGCGGAGATATAATCCAAAAACAGCGGGCTGGGCGCCAGTATCAGCAGGTGCTCCGGCGCCAGGCGGTCTTGCAGGGCGTAGAGCAGCCAGGCCACCCGGTGCAGGGCGATGGTCGTCTTGCCGCTGCCCGCCACGCCCTGCACCACCAGGCTCTGCCCCGGCGGATGGCGGATCACCAGGTTCTGCTCGGCCTGGATGGTGGATACGATCTCCCGCAGGCGCGCCGGGGCCACGGCAGCCAGGGCCTGCTGCAGGTAGGCATCGCGGCTGGCCAAATCCGTATCGAACACGGATCGCAGCGCGCCCTCCTCCACATCCAGGTGGCGCTTCAGCGTCAGTTCCCCGCGCACCTCGCCATCCGGCGCAGCGTAGTGCACGGGCCCAAGCTGGCCGGCATAGTACAGGTTGGCCACGGGCGACCGCCAATCCACCACCACGCTGCGCCAGGCCGGGCGCGCGACAACGCCCCACTTGCCGATGTAGTGGGTCTGCGGCGCGCCGCCCTCGGGGGTAAAATCTACCCTGGTGAAGTAGGGCCGTTGCGCGGATAGGGCCAGGGTGTGCGCGCTGTGGCGCAAAATATCCAGCACCTGCCGGGCCACCTGCTCATCCGCGCTGAAGATGCCGCCGGCCTCCACGCGCAGGGTCTCCACGCGCCGGGCCTGATCCGCCGTCTCCGCCTCGGTGCGGGCAGATTCTTCCGCCACCACGGCCAGGGTATCCGCAAGGTGCGCCAATTCCGCCTGCCAGGCGGGGTGCGCCGCGCCCTGTGCCCGCAACCGCCCCGCCTCCTCTTTGCGAAAATTGTGCCCGCGCACAGGATAACCGCGCGCTCGCGTAGAATGAATGATACCACTATCCTATATATCACCTGCGATGGGGAGGCATACCATGAACCGTGTGACCATTTGGACAGAAGCCCGGCAGGATCGCACCGAGGAAGCGGTGCGCGCCGTTTACCCCCAGGGCATGGGCGACGCGCTGGCGCAGGCTGTGACCTCCCCGGGCGTCACCGTGCGCCTGGCCACCCTGGATATGCCCGAGCACGGCCTGACCCAGGCGGTGCTGGATGCCACGGATGTGCTGCTGTGGTGGGGCCACGTGGCGCACGAGGAGGTGGCCGATGAGGTGGTGCGGCGCGTGCAGGCCCGCGTGCTGGATGGCATGGGGCTGATCTGCCTGCACTCCGCCCACGCATCCAAAATATTTCACGCGCTGATGGGTACGCGCACCCTCAACCTGCGCTGGCGCGAGGATGACGAGCTGTGCCGCCTGTGGGTGATGGATCCCGCGCACCCCATCGCTGCGGGCCTGCCGGATCATGTGGATATCCCCCAAGAGGAGACCTACGGCGAATACTTTGAGATACCCGCGCCGGATGATCTGGTGTTTGTAAGCTGGTACCCGGGCGGCGAGGTCTTTCGATCCGGCTGCTGCTGGTGCCGCGGCCTGGGCCGGGTGTTCTTTTTTCAGCCCGGCCACGAGACCTGCCCGGTGTACTGGCAGCCGGAGATACAGCGCATTTTGCAAAACGCGGTGGCCTGGGCCGCGCCTTCGGTCACAGGCCGGCCCTTCAGCGGTCACTGCCGCCCCCTGCAAGGGTAGGCGCCTGCCACACAGCCTGCCCGCTCTGCCCGCGCAGCAGCGCCCGGCTGACCACGGTATCCCCCAGGGAAAGAGAGAGCGTTTCGCCCGCCTTCAGGCTGAAAGACAGGGCGATTTTGCCTAGCGCTTCCGGGCTGTGATTGTTTTTGCAGGCCAAAAACAGCGTCTCGCCCGGGGCCACGGTGTAAGCCCGCAGGGCGTACTTGTGGGGCCTGGCCGCGTCGTCACTGAGAAAGTAGCCCTTGGTGGAGAGGGGCTTATCCGAAGGGTTGTACAGCTCCACCCAATCCTGGCTGCCCACGTAGCGCACGCGGTGAATGGCCAGGGTGGCGGGCGCTTCGGGCCGCATAAACAACTGCACCTGCACCCGTGCGCCCTCGCCCGGGCGGCGCAGGGTGACGGCGGGCGTATCCACCCGCCGCCCGTCTATTATCCAGTGGTCAAAGGCGTAACCGGGCTGCGCTTGCACGGAGAGGGGCACGGTGTTTTCTGCGCAAAAATCCCACGCCCAGGGGCCGCCGCCCGTCAGGGGCAGCCCCTCTAGGGTGGGGGTGCCGCCCGGTGCGCCGGTCACCCGCACGGTGTACAGATCGCCGCTGTAGCCGAACTGCGCCATCAACTCTTCCAGCACGTAGTGAAAGCGCTCCTCCGCGAAAATTTGTATATCCGCCAACTGTTCATGGAACAGCTGGCTGCGTTTTTGGGTGTCGCCGGCTGTTTTTGCAAAGAAATAAAGCAGCTCGTCCTCGATCGGGGTGAGCAGGTCATGCAGGGTATCGGCCACGCGTTCGGGCGCGAAAGCGCCAAAGGCGTACCCGCACAGCAGGTTGGCCAGGCGGGTGCGCATATCCTGCCGGGCCATCAGCGCCACAAAAATTTCGTTGTTCACAAACTCGGCGGGTACCTGTTTTTTTACGGTGCCGGTGCCCGTCAGCAGATGCGTCAGGGATCGCGCGGAGGCATCCTCGCTGCCGCCGGGCAGGTGCCAGGCGTGCTCCATGTCGTGGGGCAGGTAGAACCAGCGGCCATCCAGCGCGCCAGGCCCGTAAGCGCCGCCCGGCGGGGGATAATAGCGGCAGGCGACCACGTTGTTGCAGGGCCAGTCGTCGTTGTTGATGTAGAGATTTGCGGCGTGAAAATACAAAAAGTTGTCAATATCCAGCAGCGCTTCAAGCCGCGCCAGGTTGGCGTCGTCGGTCAGATCCCGCGCGGCGGCGGCGCGCACGTCCGCCCAATCCGCCAGCGCATCCGCATCACCCTCCGGCCCCGCGTTATGGTAGTCGATCTTGCGCAGGCGCCCCCCCTCCGGCACATTGTAGGTGCGGTTCAGATCCTTTTCGTCATGCAGGCCGTGCAGCCAGAAAAAGCCGTAGTATTCCCCGTTTAAAAACACCACGGCCGGTCGAAAGGGCTGGGTATTGGGGTAGCCGGATGCGGCCAGCAGCGCGGTAGAGAGCTCCTCCCGCACGTAGGCGTAGCTGTGATCCTCGCCGCCGTTGCGCAGGGCCAGGGCGTTGTAGGCCGTGATCAGCGCGCCATCCGGGGGCGCATGGTTGTTTTCAAAAAACGGATACTCAAACCAGCCGTGGGCCGGATCGTAGGCTTTGCGGGCGGTCAGCCGCAGGCTTTTAATATCGTAGATGCGGGTATACTCGCCCCGCACGCGCAGGGCGGCACCCTGTGCCAGCTGCAGGTCGCCCAGTACATCCAGCACCTCTACGTGGGCGGGGCGCTCGCTTTCCCGCCCGCGCAGGTTGTAGTTGGCGGGCACTTCGCCTCGCCTGAAGGTATCCCCGGTTTTTGCCACATAGTCATCCCACAGTTTGCCCGGGATCAAAATGCCACGCTCGTAACCGTAGAGGCCATCCGGGTCGCTGGTGATGGCGAACACCAGGGTATTAAAGCGGTCGAACACGCCGGGGCTGACAAAGTAGGTGTGGGTGGCGATTGGGCTTTGCCCGCCTGCCCAGTAGGCGCGGACGCGCAGGGAGACGCCGCGTACCTCCTGTCGGGCCGGGATGGGGATGGGCCCGGCGTACAGGGTGCCCGTTTGCGGCGTGGGCTCCGCGCCATCCAGCGTGTAGTAGATGGCGGCCCGGGGCAGGGGGCCGAAGTCGGCCTGCAGCGCGAGAGCGACCTCAATGTCGGCATCGTAGAAAAAATCCGGCTCCGAAAAGGTGACGCGCGGCGCGGCCAGTGCTGCCGCCTGGGCCTGCACAGCGGCTTTTTCTTCGGGGGTGACGCGCAGTACCTCGCCGCTCGCCGGGCTGAAGGCGGTAAGAACCTGGGTGCGGGCCGTTGGCAGCCATCCCAGCGCCCACAGGCCCAGCAGGGCCGCCAGCAGCCCCAGGGCAAGCGCGAAAAAGCCAGCGCCCGCGCGGGATACGGGGCGCAACCAGGTTTGCGCGGAAGGGTGCGACGTTTTCATGGAAAAAGTATAGTATAAAAGCGGCGCAAATGCAATCCGAAGAGAGCCGGCCTGCACGGATGCCGTGTTTTTCCGCCGTTTGCGGGCATGCGGTAAACAGGGCTGTCTTGGTAGCCGAAAGGCAAGCAAGACAGCCCTGTTGTTTGTATACCGTTTGCCGGCGCGCGTCGCGCCACGCGGCCGCATCTCGCACGGTTACTTTTTGCTCAAATACTTCTGTATATCCAGCGCCACCGCGGTGATGATGACCACGCCCTGCACAATGTACGTGTACTCAGTTTTGACGCCCAGAAACTGCAACGCGATCTTTAACAGCTCGAACACCAGCACGCCTACCAGTATGCCGCTGATCTTGCCCACGCCGCCGTTCACCGACACGCCGCCTATGGTGCAGCCCGCAATGGCCTCCAGCTCGTAACTCATGCCCATGTTGACCGAAGCGCCACCGGATTTGGCCGCCAGCAGAAAACCGCACAGGCCGTAGAGCACCGCGGCCAGCATGTAGATGGTCATCTTGCTCTTGCCCACGTTGACGCCCGCCACCTCCGCGGCGTTCTCGTTGCCGCCTATGGCGTACATATACTTGCCGTGGCGCGTCTTGTTGTACAAAAACCACATCAGCAGGCCGATCACCACGGCGATGATGGCCGTGTAACTGGCCATGGGCGTGCCCACATAGCCCGTGGCCAACCCGGCGTAATCCGCCCGCAGGCTGCCGATGGGCTGCGCGCCCGTGTACACCAGGCAGATGCCGTACACCAGCGTCTGCATGCCCAGGGTGGCGATAAAGGGCGGCACCTTCAGGTAAGCCACCACCGCGCCGTTTACGCAGCCGATCACCGCGCAGACCACCATCACCAAGGCCAGCACCCCGATGATGGGCAGATCCGGCAGATCCTTGTAAAAGCGGTTAATGTAATCCGATCGCTGCAGCAGTATGGCGGATATACAGGCGGAAAGCCCCGCCACGCGGCCCGCGGAAAGATCCGTGCCCTTGGTGATCAGGCAGCCGGATACGCCCACGGCGATGATGAAGCGGATGGCGGTGTTGCTGATCAGGTTGCGAAAGTTGGCCTCCGAAAAAAAGTTGTTGCGCAGAACGCCCACCACCACGGTCAGCAGAACGATGCCTACAATGATGACGTTGTCGCTGAGGGTCTTGCCTAGCTGCGACAGGCTGCGGGGTTTGGCTTCGGCTGGGCTTTGCATGTGCTGTCCCTCCGTCTACGAAAATTGCGTGGCCAAGGCCATAATGTTTTCCTGCGTGGCATCCTGCCCCTGCACAAAGCCGGTCAGACGGCCGTCGCACATCACCAGGATGCGGTCGCTCATGCCGATCAGTTCGCCCATTTCCGAAGAGATCATGATAATGCTCTTGCCCTGGGCCGCCAGCTCGGCGATGATGCAATAAATCTCATACTTGGCGCCCACGTCAATGCCGCGGGTGGGCTCATCCAAGATCAAAATTTGCGGATCGTTGGCCAGCCAGCGCGATATCAGCACCTTTTGCTGGTTGCCGCCGGAAAGGGATTGTATCAGCGTTTTGCCGGATGGGGTCTTGATGGATAGCTTCTCGACGTTGTCCTTCACCAACTGGGCAATCTTTTTGTCGTTGAGCATGACGCGGAACTGCAGGTATTGATCCAGGCTTGCGATGGATACGTTGTCGGCTACGGAGAGCACGCCAAAGATGCCCGTGGCCCGCCTATCCTCCGTCAGCAGCGCGATGCTCTTGCGTATGGCATCCTGGGGACGGGTGATGCGTATCTCTTCCCCCAGGTGGTAAATGCTGCCCTTGCTGTGTGCGCGTATGCCAAACAGGCCCTCCATCAGCTCCGTGCGCTGCGCGCCCACCAGACCGCCCACGCCCAGTATTTCGCCCTTGCGCAGGTTGAAGGATACGCCGCGGAAGGAGCGGGGGTTGATGGATGTAAAATCGCGCACTTCAAAAACCGGCTCGCTGGGCACGTTGTGGCGCGGGGGATACAGGTTGGCCAGCTCGCGCCCCACCATTTGGGTGATGATCTTGTTGATGGTCAACTCGCCCGCGGGCCAGGTACCGATGTACTGGCCGTCGCGCATGATGGTGACCTCATCGCTGATGCGCAAAATCTCATCCATCTTGTGGCTGATGTACACAATGGCCACACCCTTGGCTTTAAGGCTTTCGATGATGCGGAAGAGCGCCTCCACCTCGTGCGAGGTCAGCGAACTGGTGGGCTCATCGAGAATCAGCACCTTGCAATCCGCCGAAACCGCCTTGGCGATTTCCACCGATTGCATCTGCGACACGCTCAGCGTACCCAGTTTTTGTTTGGGGTCAAAGCTCATGGATACTTCCTTGAGCAGCGCCGCGGTGTTGCGGTACATGGCTTCGTGATCTACCACGGGGATAAAGCCCAGCAGCTTCTTCATGGGGTAGCGGCCCACGTAAATGTTTTCCGCCACGCTGCGCTCGGGTATGGGCTGCAACTCTTGGTGCACCATGGCAATGCCCAGGTTCAGCGCCATCAGCGGGTCGGCGATGGTCACCTTGCGCCCCTCGTAATAGATCTCGCCCGCATCCATCTTATAGATGCCAAACATGCACTTCATCAAGGTGGATTTCCCCGCGCCGTTCTCGCCCACCAGGGCGTGCACGGTGCCGGGGCGCAGCTTTAATTGGGCGTGATTCAGCGCCTTCACGCCGGGAAAGGTCTTTACGACATCCCGCATCTCCAGCCTGTATACCAATGCGGGCCCCTGTTCCGACATGGGCGTCCCTCCCCTTGCCCGCGGGCCTGCGCCCTGCGGGAAAAAATTTGAAAAAAGAGTGCGTGCGTCGTGCGCACGCACCCTTCCATGTGTCGGCAAAAAAGTGAGGCTGCCTAAAAAGGATTCAACTGTGGGGGAAGCACAAACCCGACAGTGATCGGCGTATCAATACGCCACCAGGCGGGCGCGGGGCCGGCCCGCAGATGGGCCTCTTCGGCGGCCTGGGGCGCGTGCGCACAACGCACGCACCCTACTGCCAAACAGCCAATTACCCGTTGCGAATTACTTCGTCACCTTCACGTAATCAACGGTGTAGATGCGCTCGGGGGTGGTGCCGCCGGCCACTTCCAGGGCCACATCCGCCGCCTTGTGGGATTGCCCAACGTGGTCGTTCAGCACGGTGCCGGTGAACTCGTCGGCCTCAACAAGTTGCACAACCTCGGGCAGGGCATCCACGCCCACCAGGTAAATATCCTTGCCCACGGTGCGGCCCGCGGCCTTGATGGATTGCAGGGCGCCCAGCGCCATGCCGTCGTTGTTGCAGAAGATGACATCGACCTGGTCGCCAAACTGCGCCAGGGCGGTGGCGGCCAGCTCTTGCCCCTTGGCCTGATCCCAGTCGCCGCGCTGCGCGAACAGCTCGTTGACCGTGATGCCGGCGTCGGTCAGGGCCTTGATGGAGAACTCGGTGCGGTACTGGGCATCCACGTTCTCCGGGTCACCGATGATCATCACGTAGTCCACCACGCCGTTGCCGTTCACGTCGCCCTTGTCAGGCAGATCCGCGATGATCTGGCCCTGGAAGGTGCCGCTCTGGCGGGCATCCGCGCCCACGTAGCAAACCTTGTCCCACACCTTGTCCCACTGGCTGGGGTCATCCACGAAGGGCTCGCGGTTGATCAGCACGGTGGGGATGTTGGCGGCCTGCACCAGCGGGATGATGGCATCCGCAGCGGAGGACTGCACCAGGTTCACGATCAACACATCCACGCCCTCGGCGATGAAGCTGTTGATCTGGTTGGTCTGCTCGGCCTGGTCGCCCTTGCCATCCACAACGGTGACAACCGCGCCCTTGCTCTCCAAGTAGGTTTGCAGCTCTTGGCGGTACAGGGTCATAAAGTTGTCGTCAAACTTGTAGATGCACACACCGACCTTGATGGGATCTCCCTCCCCGGCCTGGACGGTTACGGCCAGACCCGCGACCATCAGGGCTGCCAGGACGAGCACCAAAAACTTTTTCATGGTTATCCTCTCCTTTTCTTTCGGGGGACGGCGTACAGCCCCTCCGTTGATTCCTTCATTGTACACACGCGGAGTGACCCTGTCAATAGCCGCAGTAAGAGAAAAACGCGTTTGCGGTAAAAATTTGCGCAAATTTTTACGCAATTTCCGCACCCCAATGAACCGCATCTGAAATGCCGGTAGCATTTCATCGGATATTTTGATATACTGACCCCATGCAAAAAAATGAAGGGGGTTGAGCGCGTGCGCGTGCTGGTGATCGACGGCATGGGCGGCGGTGTGGGCAAGGCCGTCATTGAGCGCCTGCGCGCCGCCGGCATGCCCTGCGACCTGCACGCCGTGGGCACGAACGCCGCAGCCACGGGGGCCATGCTTAAAGCCGGGGCGGATAGGGCGGCCACGGGCGAGAACGCGGCAGTGTACGCCTGCGCCCGGGCGGATTGCATTGTGGGGGCCGTGGGCATCGCTCTGGCGGACGCCATGCTGGGCGAGATCACCCCGCGCATGGCCCAGGCCGTAGCCCAAAGCCCTGCGCCCAAAGTGCTCATCCCCACCGCCCAATGCAACGCTTTGATTGTGGGCCTGACGGAAAAACCCCTGGCCCAGTACATAGACGAACTGCCCGGCCTGCTGCAAAAGCTGGCGGCCCGGCTCTAGGCGAATAGAGGTGCGCGCAAAGGTGAAGCCCGTCAACAATAAAGAAGAAACCCTGGCCCTGCTGCGTCAGGTGGCCGAAGGGCGCGTGGATCCCCAGGCCGCGCTGGCGCGCTTGCGCCTGGTCCCCTTTTCGGATTTGGGCTACGCCAAGGTAGATCATCACCGCGCCTTGCGCCAGGGCGTAGGCGAGGTGGTGTACGGCCGCGGCAAAACAAAGGAGCAGGTGGCGGGCATTCTGCAGAACCTGGCGGAAAACGGGGCCCGCAACGTGCTGGTGACGCGCATCGCGCCGGATGTGGCCGGTTACTTGGCCGGGCAAGGCGTCGCGCTGCACTACCACCCTATCCCGCAGCTGGGCGTCGCCCTGCCAGGGGATGCGCCGCCGGCCGTGGGCCACGTGGTGGTGGCCAGCGGCGGCACCAGCGACATGGCCGTGTGCGAAGAAGCCGCGCTCACCGCCGAAACCCTGGGCAGCTGCGTCACCCGCCTCTACGATGTGGGGGTGGCCGGCCTGCACCGGCTGCTGGCGCATCTGGAGACGCTGACCCAAGCGCGGGTGATCATCGCTGTGGCAGGTATGGAAGGCGCGTTGGCCAGCGTGCTCGCGGGGCTGGTGGATTGCCCGGTCATCGCGGTGCCCACCAGCGTGGGCTACGGGGCCAGCTTTGGCGGCCTGGCGGCGCTGCTATCCATGCTTAACGCCTGCGCGGGCGGGGTATCCGTGGTCAACATCGACAACGGCTTCGGCGCGGGCTTTCTGGCCGACCGCATCAACCGCATGCCGGGCCCGGATTGATCCGGGCCAAAATGATCGCTTGCAAAAGGAGGGTTGCCGGTGCGCACGCTGTACATAGAGTGCAACATGGGCGCGGCGGGGGATATGCTGGCCGCCGCCCTGCTGGAGCTGGTGGATGACGCCCCCGGTTTTCTGGCGCAGATGAACGCCCTGGGTCTGCCCGGCGTGCGCTTTGCGGCGCGGGCCGCCGCCCAGTGCGGCATTGTGGGCACGCAAGTAATCGTCACCGTGGATGGGCAGGCGGAGGGTGAGCATCACCATCACGGGGATCACGGGGATGCCGAACCCCACTCGCACACCCTTTCAGCGGAGACGCTTTCACAAGAATGCGGGCATGCGCACGAGCACGGTCACGCGGCCTTGGGGGATATTTACGCGCGCCTGGATGCGCTGCCCATATCCCCCCACGCGCGGCAGAACGCCAAGGCCGTGTACGCCCTGCTGGCTCAAGCCGAAGCCCGCGTCCACGGCCAGCCTGTAGATCTGGTGCACTTCCATGAGGTAGGCGCGCTGGATGCGGTGGCGGATATCGTGGCTGTCTGCCTGCTGATGGAACGCCTGGCCCCGGATGAAGTGACAGCCTCCCCGGTGCACGTAGGCAGCGGCTTTGTGCGCTGTGCCCACGGCCTGCTGCCCGTACCCGCGCCGGCCACAGCTCTTTTGCTGCAGGGCGTGCCCAGCTACGGCGGGGAGATACGCGGGGAGCTGTGCACGCCCACAGGCGCGGCCTTGCTGCGGCATTTTGCCGCGCGCTTCGGCCCCATGCCCCTCATGCAGGCGCAAAAAATAGGCTATGGCATGGGCGCCAAGCAGTTTGCCGCAGCCAACTGTGTGCGCGCCTTCTGGGGGGCGTGCGCGGCGGATGCGGCCGGCGGCCCCAACGGTTGCGTGGCGCAGCTCTGCTGCAATTTGGACGACATGACCGGCGAAGCCATCGCTTTTGCCGCAGAAGAGTTGCTAGCCCAGGGCGCGTTGGATGTGTTCACCGCCCCCATTTATATGAAGAAGGGTCGCCCCGCCGCGCTGCTGACCTGCCTGTGCGCGCCGGAGGCGGCAGACCGCTTTGCCGCGCTGATGCTGCGGCACACCACCACCTTCGGTGTGCGCCGCGCCCTGCTGGATCGCTACACCCTGGCCCGGCAGGCCGCGCAGGCGCAAACCCCCTACGGCTCTCTTACGATCAAGACCGGCGAAGGCTACGGTGTGCGCAAGGCCAAGCCGGAATACGAGGATGCGGCCCGGGCCGCCCGGCGGCACAGCGTGCCTTTCACCGCGGTGCATCCGGGTCACTCCGGCGGGGAGAGCAACACCACCAGAGAAAACAAAGGAGAACCAACATGACGCTCGCAGAAAAACACGAGAACTTAAAGCGGTATCTATCCGATCTCGGCAGCGTGGCGGTGGCCTTTTCCAGTGGGGTGGATTCCACCTTTTTGCTCAAGACCGCCCACGATCTGCTGGGCAACCGCGCCATAGCGGTCACGGCGCAATCTTGCTCCTTCCCCAAGCGCGAGCTGGATGAGGCCATCGCCTTCTGCCGGCGCGAGGGCATCACCCACGTGGTCTGCGAATCCGAAGAGTTGGATATCGAAGGTTTTTCACACAACCCCGCCAACCGCTGCTACCTATGCAAAACTGAGCTGTTCACAAAAATTTGGGCCGAAGCCCGCGCCCACGGCATCGCTCATGTGGCCGAGGGCAGCAACATGGATGACACCGGGGATTACCGCCCCGGCCTGCAGGCCGTGGCCGAGCAGGGCGTGACGAGCCCCCTGCGCCACGCGCTGCTCACCAAGGCCGAAATCCGCGAGCTTTCGCGCCAGCTGGGTCTGCCCACGTGGGATAAACAATCCTTTGCCTGCCTTTCTTCCCGTTTTCCCTATGGAGAAGAGATTACCCCTGAGCGTTTGGGCATGATAGACAAGGCGGAACAGCTGCTGCTGGATATGGGCCTTCACCAGGTGCGCGTTCGCCACCACGGGAACCTGGCCCGCATTGAGATCGACCCCGCGGGCTTTGCCCTACTGCTGGATGAGCAGAACCGCGAAAAAGTGCACGCGGCCCTCCGGGCTATCGGCTTCACCTACGTGGCGCTGGATCTGCTCGGCTATCGCACGGGCAGCATGAACGAAACCCTTGCCGCAGTGCGGTCGGCCGCCTCCGGCGAAGCGGCAGCAAAATTGTAACGTCTATCTGCGAAGTCTCAGTCATATCCTATACGGGGGACGCTCTGTTTACCCGCAGGGGGGCCACGCAGCTTTACAGAAAAGGGGACTTCTATCGTATGAAGATCAGCATCGGCGCGCGCGAAAACGCCTTTCCCAACCCCGTATTTGTGGTGTGCACCTACGACGCGCAAGGCAAGCCCAATGCCGCCACCCTGGCCTGGGCGGGGGTTGGCAGTTCTGGCCCCGCAGCCCTGGTCTTTGCCCTGCGCCCCGCGCGCTACACCTATGAAAACCTGCTGCAGCGCAAGGCCTTCACCGTCAACCTGCCCTCCGCCCAATACGTGGCGGAGACGGATTATTTTGGTATCGTCTCCGGGCGAGATGCGGATAAGTTCGCGGTCACTGGCCTGACCCCGGTGCGCAGTGAGGTGGTGGATGCGCCCTTCATCGCGGAATTTCCCTACAGCGCGGAGTGCGTGCTGACCCACACGCTGGATTTGGGCGTGCACACCCTCTTTGTGGGCGAGGTAAAGGATGTAAAGGTGAGCGAGCGTTTGCTCGTAAACAATAAACTTTCGCTGGATGATGAAAAGATACTGACCTACGACTTTGCCGCCAGGGCCTACAGGGTGCCGGGCGATATCGTGGCCCCCGCCTTTTACTGCGGGTTGCGGCTGAAAAACTAGCGTTTCATGCCGAAGGGAGGCCTCTATGCGCTACCTGGCCATCGCGGCAAGCTCTGTCTGTGTGTACCTGTTTATCGTGGCGGCGGTGCGGCTTTTCGGCAAAAAAGAGTTTTCGCAGCTCTCCATTACGGATCTTGTGTTTGTGCTACTCATCAGCAATGCCGTGCAGAACGCCATGGTGGGGTCGGATACATCCCTGCTGGGCGGGCTGTGCGCGGCGGGTGCGCTCTTTGCCATCAACGCGCTCATGAAGTACGTCCTCTACCGCTTTCCCCGCCTGTCGCGCCTGGTGCAGGGCGAAGAGATTATGCTGGTCTACCAGGGCCGTGTGCTGGCCGACCACCTGCGCCGTGCCCGCGTTACCCGCGCGGAGCTGGAGGAGGCCGCCCGCGAGCACGGCTTAGCCGGCGTGCAGAATATCCACCTGGCTGTGCTGGAGGTGGATGGCAACATCAGCATTTTGGGTGACGATGCGGATGCGTCCACAAAAAAAGGCAAGCCCCGCCGCAACGGCCAGGGGCCGCAGGCGGGGTGAGGTTTCGTTTATCCGGCGCAGCGCGGTCGGATGCTGCGGATCGCCTGCAATAGCTTGCGGATATCCGCCGGGTATGCCTCGCCGATGTTGCCGATTCGAAACGTGTCGGCCTGCGATATTTTGCCGGGATACAGCACAAAGCCCTTTGCCTTCACCATTTGATAAAAAGCGCCGAAATTAAAATGAGGATCAGGATATAAAAACGAGGTGATTATTGATGACAAAAGCGGTTTCCCATGCGTCAATTCCTACCCAGGTGGGGACGGCCTTGCTGGATTTAAAGTTGGCCAAAATTCCTTCTACGCCCGCCGGAGCATAGGGTTCTAGCATATTTTTTTCATCCAGCGTCAAGAGAGATGACCCCGCGGTGTCCCAAATGGCATCCGCTACAGGGTTCTCCTGTTCCGCCAGCAGCTTGGCGGTGATGCCCCCTGTGGATTTCCGTACCACGTTTACCGTTATATTCGGAAACTTGGCGTTAAAATCCGCAAGATATTCCGTAACCAACTCATCTTCCAGCGCGGTGTAGACGGTGATGGCGCCGCTGGTTTTATCCCCGGTGACATTGATGTTGTTCTGCGCGCTTGCGCCAGCTAATCCGCCAGTAAACGCAAGCGCCGCCAGCGCGATCATGAGAACCGCCATACAGATAGAAGTGATTCTTTTTATTTTCCAGTCCTCCATCTTTACTCATGTTTGCGGCTTTTTCGCAGACTGCGCCCCAAGTTTATCTCATCCATGTAAAACCCACCACCAGTTTACAGTAAAAGCTGCGTTAGTTCTTTATAACATTTTTCAAAACGACCATAGAAAAAGTCTGTTGAAATAAAAGCAAAAGCCCCCCGGCCCATTGTGCGGCATGGGGCAGAGGCTGTGCGATCGAAGATATCTGCGTGTTTTGTGGATAAAAAAGCTAGATAACTGGGAAAAACGCTGGATATTTTGTGGACAAGCTACGCGGGTGTCAGCGTGCCCTCCCGTACCCGGTACACAGCCCCGATGGATGCCCCGGCTAAATCGCTCTCATCCGTACAGGTAATCAAGGTTTGCGCATCCGCGATGCGCTCCAGCAACTGACGACGGCGAAACGGATCCAGTTCGCTCATCACATCATCCAGCAGCAATACCGGGGTTTCGCCTCTTTCCATGCGCACCACCTCCAGTTCCGCCAGGCGCAGGGAGAGCATCACTGTACGTTGCTGTCCCTGTGATCCATACACGCGGGCTTCGCGGCCATTCAGGGTCAGGCGCATCTCATCCCGATGGGGGCCAACGGATGTGCTCCCCCGGCGGATATCATCTGCTCTGGTCTCACGCAGGCGATGTAAAAACTGCGCAGCAAGCTGTGCCTTGTCCCCGTCGCTGTCTATTTGGGTTTGATAGCGCAGGCCCAGCGCCTCTGTGCCGCCGGAAATGCCCGCGTAGCTTGCCGCCG
This sequence comes from Oscillospiraceae bacterium, assembly GCA_031286995.1. Taxonomy (GTDB): domain Bacteria; phylum Bacillota; class Clostridia; order Christensenellales; family Aristaeellaceae; genus JAITTS01. The sequence continues at coordinate 4,200 of JAITTS010000087.1, read as the reverse complement.
CGGCCTGGGCTAACAGCGCCAAGTATGCGCGGCGCTGGCCGACTATGTGGGCCCCAGCCTGGACAAGCTGTTCATCCCAAGCCTGCAGGGTAGCCGCGCTGCCGCCGTGGCCACGCTGCATTTCTCGCAATAGGCTGTTGCGCTGATTCAGCGCGCGCATATAGCGCTGCAGCGTATAAAAATAAGCCGGATACAGCTGGGATAGCTCCATGTCCACCAGTTTGCGGCGTTCCGCCGGGCCTTGCTTGATAATCGCCAAATCCTCCGGAGAAAACAGAATACCGTGAAAATGCCCCATTAGTTCCCCAATGCGGCCTATTTGGGTACCGCCTACCTTTACCTGTTTACGGCGGCCATCCTGCGTCAGTGTAACGGCGATATCGTGCGTACCATCCGTTCGCGCCACCTGCAGGCGCACGGCGGCCCGCTCCGTTCCCCAGCGAATCAGCTCTCTGTCGTGGGCCGTGCGATGCGAGCGGCCCAAACAGCACAGGTGCAACGCCTCCAGCACATTGGTCTTGCCCTGTGCGTTCTGCCCCGTCAGCACGGTCAGCCGCGGGTGAGGGGAGAGGAACGCCCCCTGATAGTTACGAAAATTTTTAAGCTCCAGCTGTTTTACGTACATCTGTTTTAAGCATTGAACACACGCACAGGCAACACCAAGTAAGTGTAATCGTCCCCTTCAGGCGGGCAGATGACACAGGGACTGACGTTGGTGTTAAAGCGCAAGCAAATTTCATCATCCGCCAGTATTTTCAACACATCGCTGATGTAGCGCACATTGAAGGCGATGTCGATATCCTTTCCTTCCAAGTAAATGGAGATATCTTCCTGTACATCGCCCAGTTCTGCGTTGGATGTGAGCAGCAGCTGTTCACCCGTTACGTGGAAGCGAACCAAATTATTTTTACCCTCCCGCGCGATCAGGCTGGCGCGTTCAATGGCATTCTCTAAATCTGCCCGGCGCACTTTGACACGGGTCTGCCAATCTTCGGGCAAAATTTGGCGGTAGCGGATATACTCCCCCTCCAGCAAACGCGTCACTACCCGGGTATCCCCCATATCCACAGTCAAGTGCGTACGCCCGATGTTGAGAGATGCGGGCTCGCTTGTATCCGGTAACACTTTCGCCAGTTCAGAGAGCACCTTACCCGGTATGACCGCCTGTGTGGGCTCGATATTTTGCCCCAAAGGCATGCGGCGCAGCGCCAAGCGAAATCCATCTAGCGCCACCAAGCGCACCTCTTCCGGGGATATTTCCAGCAGGCAGCCGGTCAATATGGGCCGGGTTTCATCCGTAGCAATGGCAAAGCACGTAGTTTGTATCATGCTGCGCAGCGCATTCTGGGGGATGGCTACCAGGTTTCCATCTTCTACCTGGGGTAGTTCAGGATATTCCAAAGGATCAAGCCCCGCAAGATTGGTGCGCGAGTTTTGGCAGCGTATGACCGAAAAAAATGTGTCGTTGGTTGATAGCTCCATTTCTCCGCCCGGCAATTTGCGCACAATCTCGCTGAACAAGCGACCTGGTAACACGATGCGCCCTTCCTCACTCACCTGAGCCGGCACAACTGTTTCAATACCCAGGGCCAAATCTGTACAGGTGAGGCGCAGCCCTTGCGCACAGGTTTCCAGCAATAGGCCTTCTAAGATGGGCATAGTGGAACGTGCGGCCAACGCGCGCGTGGAAGTGGAGAGCCCGGCAATCAGATCCATAACTTGGCAGTGAAAGCGCATGTGCGAGACCTCCTGTTTGTTGTTGTAGTAACCATGTATACTCATCGTCGTGATAATGCGGTGGAAAGTGTGGATAACCGGGGCTATAGGGGAAGAAAAGGCTCTTTTGCCTGTGGAGAGAGGGGGGAAGAAAGCAATGATTCTCCACAATCTAGCGCAAATCCCACACCGTACGCCAATCGGAAAAGGGAAATACTACTTGCCGCACGTGGCCCAGAATGTGGGCGCGGGGGATGAAACCCACAGAAGGATCGCGGCTATCCAGGCTGTTGATACGGTTATCCCCCAGAACAAAGTAGCAACCGTCGGGTACGATGACAGGCCCATAATCGAAGGTGCCACGCCGGGTGAGAAAATCTTGGGGAATGTAGGTGCCGTTGACATACAGATCGCCTGCCCGCAGTTCCACCATGTCGCCCGGCAGGCCAGCGATGCGTTTGACGAAGGAATCACCTTCTTGATTGTATTGGCAGGAGACCACATCGAAGAAGTGAGGGTTTTCATTCAAATAGTCGTACTTAGTGACCAGGACAAACTCGTTGTGTTGTAAGGTATCGAGCATGGATTTGCCATCTACCCGCACCGGTTCAGCCACGTAGCGAAGACACAGCACGGCCAGCAGCGCCACCACCGCAAAGCAGATGGTCCATTCGATTAAATCTTTATATCCTCGCGTAGAGGGAACGCGGCGCACGATTTGTGCCGGCGCGGAAGAATCCAGCGGCTCGTAGAGTACATCTCCCTCACGAAGCAGGGGATTAAGCCGGCTGCGCACATTCTGGGAGCGTTCCGCGGCGGTTGCGCGTTTGCGGGGAACAGGGGGGGTTTTATCCAAGGCACGCAACCCTCCTTTCGCCCGACAGAAGGAGGGCTCAGTCTCCGTCGGTTATGGCACGAATGTTGGTAAAGGGAAAAGCTACATATTGTACGTGCCCCCGGATGAGATTGCGGGGCAGCGCACCTACTTGGGGATTGCGGCTGTCGTTGCTGTGGTCGCGGTTATCCCCCATCACAAAGTAGCAGCCATCGGGCACCGTGAAAGGGCCAAAGTTCGCGGTGCTGGGCGTGCGCTTAAAATTTTGTGGGATCAGTGTGCCGTCAATGTACAGTTCGCCTCCGCGCAGTTCCAGTGTTTCGCCGGGCAGGCCCACTACGCGCTTTACAAATGTCTGCGTGCGGCCTGGATAGTGGCAGGTGACCACGTGAAAGCGCGCCGGATTGCCGGCCAGATAATCGTACTTGGTGGAGATCATATACTCGTTGTTTTGCAGGGTTTCGAGCATGGATTCACCATCCACGCGCACCGGCTCAAACAGGAAGGTGCGGATAATCAGCGCCAGAACGAAAGCCACCGCAAAGGTGAGCACCCACTCTAAAATTTCTCGCAACACGGATTTTTTGCGCGTCTCCTTTTCGTTTTTTTTAGGATTGATGGATTCTGCCACAGGATGTTCGGACATGTGCACTCCTTCTTTCTAAGCGTTGTGCGGTTGCCACAGTATCATAGGGTTCGCCAGGCAGAGGGGGGCCAGATCACCAGTACCGCCCGCCCGGTTAATAGATCGTCGGGCACTGCGCCCAGGGATGGATCTCGGCTATCCACGCTCTCTGCACGGTTATCCCCCAACAGCAGGTATTGACCGTCCCAGGCCTTCAGCATGGGGAAATCCGGCGTATTTGTGCGAAAAAGATAGGATTCTGCCAAGGGTTGACCGTTGCGGTAGACCAGCCCGCCCTGGGCCCGCAGCATGTCGCCGGGGCGACCGAGCACCCGCTTAATCCACAGATCGCGCTGACCGGGAAAGGTGCACACCACCAGCTGGCCATAATCCGGCGCGCTCAGCACGTAGGCGGGTTTAAAAATGAGCACCCACTGCCCTTCCTTTAGGATGGGCGCCATGGAATGACCCCGAACAGGCCGTATGTCAAAGAGCAACAGGTGTGCCGCCAGCACAAGCACCAAGAACGCCAGTGTCAGTCGCAGGGGGGTGCCCAAGACGCGGCGCCCGTCGCGGCGCCTTAGCCACACCTTGGGTGCTTCGGGGGTGATCATGGATTAATCACCTTTCGCGCCACGCTCTAGCAGCTTTTTCATTCGTTTTAGAAACTCTGCGCGCTCGAGCATCACGATGCGTCCGCAGCCCACGCACTTGATCTTGATATCCGCGCCCACCCGGATGATGCGCCAGCGGTCGCTACCGCAGGGGTGGGTCTTGCGCATCTGCACCAGATCGCCCAGCAGCAGGCTATCCACCCGCACACCCCCGCATCAAGATATCAACTGTCATTATAGCAACTTCGGAGCATTATAACAAGATATGCGTGCGTTTTTTTCACAACGCCCTTGTCGAGGTACAATAGATAAGTGAAAAAGACAAGCCGCTCTTGGTTTGGTAAAATGGTGAGTGAAAAGCAAACCACAACCGAACCGAAAGGAGCGACTTGTCATGGTAAGCGTAACAC
>JAITTS010000050.1 GCA_031286995.1 Oscillospiraceae bacterium | reverse complement strand
CCGCTTGCGCCTGCGCGCAGGCCAGCATCACGGCCTTCATGCCGCTGCCGCACACCATGTTGATGGCGTAGGCGGGCACGTCCACGGGGATACCGGCGCGGATGGAAGCCTGCCGGATCACGCCCTGGCCGTTGCCGGCGGGCAGCACGCTGCCCCCCAGTACCTCGGTAAGCGCGGCGGTGGGGATGCCGGTCTCTGCCAGCACCGCGCGGATCACTTCGGCGGCGAAGTCGGATGGGATCATGCTGGAAAGCGAACCGTTCAGCGTGCCGATGGCCGTCCGTTTGGCGCTGACGATGTACACCTTTTTCATGGGAACCCTCCTATACAATGGAATTTTTTTGACGGACTGTGGGCAAAAACCGGGCGATGGGGGAGGGGCGGCCGGGTCACCGGCTGAGAATCCCGTTGGCGATGATGTGCAGGGTCTTGTGGCAGTGGTCGTGAATGTTGCGCATTGAGAGCTGCGAGTACACGCTTTGGAAGATGAAGATATCCGTCACGAAGTGTACGCACAGATCGGCCAGGGAGGAAGTGTCGATATCCTGGCTGATTTCCCCGCGTTCTTTGTCAAAGTCGATACCGATCAAAAAGATTTCTTTGTAATGGTTTTGCAGCCGCTGTATCAGCCCACGGGAAACGCCCAGGGCGTTGCTGTAAAGCTGCTGACCCAGAGCGATATGCGCGGGATGCTGTATCAAATACTCGCTGTCCCGCAGGTAAAACGCCTCGAAGAACGTGAGAAAGGGCGCTTTTTTGTACAGCTGAAAGGCTGGCTGCACGTGCTCCGCCCGGTGCGCGCGCAAGGTATCGAACACGTACACGTACAGGTCTTCTTTACTGGTAAAGTATTGGTAAATGCTTCCGCGCGCGATACCGGCCTCCTTAACGATGTTGGAGAGGTTTGCTTCCTGAACGTTGCGCAAACCAAACTCCTTGATCGCGGCCTGTAGGACGCGCTCCTGTTTCTCCGGCGGCAGGTTGTGAAATGTGGCTGAAGGCATGGGGCGTTACAGCCGCATGCCGCCGTTTACCGACAGCACATGCCCCGTCACATAGCTGGATTCGTCGCTGGCCAAAAACAACGCCGCGTTGGCTACCTCTTCCGGCTGCCCGAGCCGGCCCATCATGGTCAGCGCCTTAAACTTATTGATTAGCTCTTCCGGCACGGTTTTGAGGATGTCGGTCATGATGTATCCCGGCGCGATGGCGTTGGTGCGCACGTTGGCGCCCTTCCGGGCGAACTCTTTGGCCCAGGTCTTGGTGAGGCCGATGACGCCGGCCTTGGTGGCGGCGTAGTTGCTCTGCCCAATGTTGCCGTATTCGCCCACAACCGAAGAGATGTTGATGATCGATCCGTAGCCCCGCTCCATCATGCCCGGCGCGACAGCACGGGTGAGGTTGAAGGTTCCCTTCAGGTTCACGTCAATCACCAGGTTCCACATGTCGTCGGTCATCTTTTGCACCAGCGCATCCCGGGTGATGCCCGCGTTGTTCACCAAAATGTCGATGCGGCCATACTTTTCGGCGACTGCCGCCGCCACGGCGGCACAGTTCTCCGTGTCTGTGACGTTGAGCTTCATGTACACAACGCCGTCGGCCTCATAGCTCAGCGGTTCAATGTCCGCAGCGACGACGGTGGCGCCCTCCTGCGCAAAGCGCATGCAGCAGCACGCGCCAATCCCCTTCGCGCCCCCGGTGACGAGCGCGACCTTCCCTTCCAAACGCTTAGACATGGGTAAACCCTCCTTTTGATTTTTGTTTGGTTTGTTTATTTAGAGCACCTGGATATCGGTATCGGCCATCAGAAAACCCAGCACCACCGAAGCGAAGGCTATCGGTTTTTCGTACATCACGGCATGGCCCGCGCCCTCAATGCGCAGGTGAGAAGCGTTGGGGATGCGCGCCGCCAGTTCTGCCTGCTGGTAGGGCGGGGTGACGTAATCCATTTCCGAAGAGATCACCAGGGTGGGCGCGGTGATGGCACCAAGTTTGCTGCGCACGTCGTGGGTTTCCGCCGATCGGGTGAGGCGGGCGAAGGCGTCGTATACCTCCGGCGAAAAGGCGCGAACAAACAGTTCCTCCCGTGCACTGGCCCAGGCGTAGTTGGCCTCGTAAAACTGCGGCGAGTACACGATGGGGATGCAGGTTTTGAAAAACTGATGCCCGTCGCGGCTGGCAAAGGCGTATTCCCAGGCGTGGCCGATATCCCGAAGCCAGTCCGACGTGTAGGCCGCCGTGTTGGAGAGCACCAGCCTGCGGATGCGCTGCGGGTGGGTGACGGCCAATTGCAGCGCCACCTCGCCGCCGTAAGAAATGCCCATCAGGTCGGCTTGATCCAGCTGCAAATGATCCATCAGCGCTGCCACGGCGCGCACCTGCAGCGCCTGGGTGTATTCACCATCCATTTTGGCGGATCTGCCCTGATCCAGCAGATCCAGCAGGATCAGGCGGCAGTGCTGCGAGAAGCCGGGTGCGAAGGCTGCCCAGGACGCGCAGGACATGAAGATGCCGTTGAGCACGATCAGCGGCCGGCCTACCCCATGCTCTTCATAGTAGAGAGGGCGGTTCTCAAACAAAAATGTGGCCATGCGCATGTGCCTCCTGTTCTAAACCCAAAGCGAATATTGACGTGCCGCTTCCCGCAGTTCATCACGGTATTTGGGGTGGGCGATGGAAATGAGCGCTTCGCACCGCTTAGATACCGGCAAGCCCTTCAGGCGCACGCAACCATACTCCGTCACCACAAAGTCCACGTCGTTGCGAGAGAGCGAGACCGCTGCGCCGGGCTTTAGGAAGGGCACGATCTTCGAGACCTCTTCACGCCCGCCGGTCTGCGGGTTTTTGACCATGGCGGTGGAGTACAGCGCGATAAAGGAGCGGCCGTTTTGGCTGATTTGCGCGCCCACGGCGGTGTCGCTTTGGCCGCCCGTGCCGGAGTACTGCACATGGCCGATGCTTTCAGAGCAGCACTGGCCGGTGAGATCTACCTCAATGGTGGTGTTGATGGAGACCTGATTGTGATTTTGCGCGATGATGTAGGGATCGTTCACGCGGGAACCGGGGCCGATCTCCACCAGGGGGTTCTCGTGGCAGTAGGCGTACAATTCCTGGGTGCCCAAGGCGAAGCAACACACCGACTTGCCCACATCCACCTGCTTTTTGCTGTTGTTGATGTTGCCGGCGCGCATCAGGCGCATGATGCCGGTGGTCATCATCTCGGTGTGGATGCCCAGATCGTGCTTCTCATTGAGAAATTCGCACACCGCGTTGGGAATGCCGCCGATGCCGATCTGCAGGCAGTCGCCATCCTGAATGTGCTCGGCAATGAAGTGGCCGATGGCCCGGTCTTTCTCGTTGGAGGCGGCGTCCGCGATCTCGGGCAGGTAGTAGTCGGCCTGGATGAGGTAATCAACCTCGTCGAGATATAGAAAGTTTTCACCCCGAATGCGCGGGATGTTGGGGCTGATCTCCAGCATCACCAAGTCGGCCGCCCGGGCGATCTCGGCCTCGTACACGTTGGAGCAAGAGAAGTACACCCGTCCCTCTTCATCTGGCATGGAGGCCGAACTGATGAGCAGATTGGGGTGTACCGCGGCGAGGCGCTTGGCGCCGGCAAAGTGCAGGTTGTTGGGGATAAAGGAGACCCGGCCGGTGCTCTGCAGCTGGCGCAACAAGGGGGTGTAAAACCAGCTGTCGACCCGGAAGGATCGAAAATAATCCGGGTTGGACAAGTATTCGCCGGGGATGGTTGGCAGGCAGTTGGTGATGGTAACATCCTGTACCCGATCCGCGATGCGATGCAGATTCATCAAGAACTCGTAGGGTTCCGCGGCGGCCATGCCCATCACCAGTATGTCGCCGCTCTTGACCATCCCCAAGGCCTGATCCACGGTGATGAGCTTGCGGCTGTAATCAACCATGTTCATTCCTCCGTTTCCTTCGCCTCGCCCCACCGGATGCAGGCAGAGGCCCACACGTAGCCGATGCCGGCGGCGATCAGGCACACCAGTGTGCCATCCTGTATTTTGCCTTGCTCCAGCCCGAGGGCAATTTGCAAAATTTGGTCGATCTGCCCTACGTGGCCGTATTCCTCCAGGTAGGTGGTCTGCTCCGGCGTAAGGCCCAGTTCGGCCACCATTGCCGTGTGCTGCGACCGCTTGAAATGCAGAATGCCCAAGTACCCGATGTCCTTGCGCGTCAGCCCGCCGGATTTGCGCAGGGATTCGTCAATGCAGTGGTACCAGTTGGGTATTGATACCTCGTTGAGCCGGTCTTTCATGTGCTGTGGGTCGAAAAGGCGCAGGGATCGGTATCCCTCGGCGATGTTGCCTGCCGTGAAGGGATGGGCGATGCCGCCGATCTCTACGCCCGCATCCCGGGCCATGCTGCCATCGCCCATGATGTGGGAACCCAGCACCACGTTGCGGCCCAGATCCTTTTGCAGGATCAATGCGCCGCCGCCTGCCGCCAGGTTGTACATCATGGACATGTTCTTGTCGGTGTAATCCACGAAGTCGCCGTTGCGGTAACCGCCCACGATCATAACCGTGCGAATTTCATCGTCTGCCACCAGCATATCCTTCGCCAGCTTGAGAGCCGAGCAGGTGGTGCAGCAGCGGTTTTGCACGTCGATGCCCCAGGCATTCTCCGCACCGATGGCCCCTTGAATGTAGGTAGCGGAGGTGGTGAGCGGGTATTCTTTCCATTCTTCGCCGATGCAGAGGATGACGTCGATAGCCTTGGGATCCAGACCGGTTCGCTGCAGCGCGTCTTTGGCGGCGTAGACGCCCATCTCCTGGGTGCCGTCTCCCGGGCCGGGGACGGTCTTTTTGATGACACCCAGCTTTTCAACTACGGCCTGCTCGCTCCAGAAGCCGCCAGTGGCCTCGGAGATTTCCTTGGCTGTCATGACGGTGGAGGGCAGGTACAGCCCATAGCCCAAGATACCTGCGTGATGTGCGCCCATGCGTGATGGCCCCCTTTGGCTTGTTTTAGTTATTCGGTAGAGTCCACCCTTGTAGTGCCCTGGTGTGGCAAGTCCGGCTAAAGCGCATTGCAATATGACACACGTGTCATTTTTAGCAGTAGTATAGCATGTGTCTTTGTCATTTTCAACACAAACTCAAAAAAAATTTCTTTCATATTTTTATGACTAGGATGCTTAACTATCATCCAATCAAACAAAATGTTTAGATGTTGATTATTCGTTATTGACAAGTTTGGCTGGCACAGCTATAATCAAACCAAACTTCCGAGCGAGAAATGACACAATCATCATTTTTTGCCGGTTCTGGGTATTTCAGAACCCAGCTTGAGGCCTTTCGGAGGGGGCCAGAGGAACCTGTGGAGTCGCTTCAGAATCGCTTTAGAGAGGGAGAAATATTTGGATGGCGGCTTTTTTTCAAAACATTGTGGGCGGCATTGAGACCGGCAGTATGTACGCGCTGGCTGCCATGGGGTTGGTGCTGATCTACCAAACGGCAAAGCTCAACAACTTTTCACAGGGTACGCTGGGCATGTTCAACGCCTTTTTTTGCACTAGCCTGTTTCGGGCCGGCGTTCCGTTACTGGTGGCCATTCTGCTTGCGCTGGTATTCGCCCTGATCTTGGGCGCGCTCATTGACACGGTGGTCATCAGCGGGATCAAGAACATCTCGGCACTGGGCCGCCAAATGATCACCCTGGGCCTCATCATGGTGTTTCAGGGGCTCGCGCCCATGCTGTACGGCACCAACCCCTTCTCCTTCAGCAAGATGATCTCCGCCTCGGCGCTGGATCTGTGGGGGGTGAAAGTGCTGCCCAACTCCTTCCTCATCATCGGCCTCACCTGCGCGCTGATGCTGGGGCTCTACTTCTTTCTGGAGCGGAGCAACTGGGGGCTGGCGGTGCGGGTGACGGCGGCCAACCCCATGACCGCCAAGCTGATGGGCGTACCCATTCGCCGGGTGACCATGGGCGCCTGGGGGGTAGCCACCGCCTTGGGTTGCCTATCCGCGCTGATGGTGGCGCCGATCACCAACATCAACGTATCCATGATGGAAAACATCCACCTCAACTCCTTCATCGCGTCGGTGCTGGGCGGCTTTCAAACCTTTTACGGCCCGGTGATAGGCGCGTTCATCATCGGCGTGGCCAACAACCTCATCGGCTACTACATTTCCTCGAAATGGTCGCTGGCCATTCTGTACGCTTTCATTCTGCTATTCATCGTCATCCGGCCTAACGGCCTGTTCGGCAAAAAGACCATCAATAAAGTGTAAGTCGATGCGGAGAGAGGCGATCTATACATGGACGTTTTCCAGAAGCATGTGTTGCGCAATAAATACCTTCAGTACCTCCTGGTAGGCGCTCTGTTTCTGATCCCCGTGATTTTCCCCGGATTTTCCACATCCTTCCTCACACTGATGGGTGGTGTCGTGTATCTGGCCATCGCCGGCACGGGCTACAATGTATTGCTGGGTTACTCCGGGCAAATCTCTTTGGGGCACGCCGCGTTCATGGGGCTTTCGGCTTACGTGTCGGCCTACTTGACCGGCGAGATGGGCTTGCCTTTCGGGCTTTCCTTCTTGTTTGCGGTATTGGCGCCCTTTTTGGTGGGGCTGCTGTTGGGCGCCATCGCTGTGCGCCTTCAGGGGTTTTACCTGGCCATCGCCACGCTGGGTTTCGGCGAGATACTGCGGCTGATCTTTATTGAGATGGATTGGTTCACCGGTGGTTTTTCCGGATCCCAGGCCAAGTATCCCATGATCTTTGGTGCGCGGCTTACCAAGGAACAGACCTACATCGGCATGGTGGTGTTGATGGTGCTGCTGATGATGCTGGTGTACCACTTGGTCAACTCCCACACCGGACGCGCGCTGATCGCCATGAAGAACAGCCAGCATGCCGCCCAGGCCATGGGCATCAGCATCTTTAAATACAAGCTGGTGGCGTTTGCGATTAGCTCGTTGTTTGCCGGCATCTCCGGCGTGTGCTACGTACACTTCATCCGGTATTCCGACCCCACGGTGTGGACCGCCATGCTCTCACTGAATCTGATCGCCCAGGTGGTGGTGGGCGGCAACGGCACCATTGGCGGGCCGATCATCGGCGCGCTGGTCATCCGCGGCCTTCCGGATCTGCTCAAGTCTACACCGATCATTGGAGAAATCGCGGGGATCCCAGTGCTGCTATCCGGCGTGCTGATGATCGTGGTTTTGATGTTCTATTCAAAGGGCCTGATCTTCATCCCAGCCGGTATCCGTCTGGCACTGCGCAAGCACATCCTCCGGCGCGAACGGGAGAAGGGGAAGGGGGCATAGACCGGTATGGCGGAAACCATCGAAAAAAATGTAACCGAAAACGCAGCGTCTGAAAAGGTGTTGAAGGTTTCGAACCTATCCATCAGCTTCGGTGGCCTCAAGGCTGTGGATGATCTGAGCTTCTCCATCGACCGCGGTCAGATTTATGGGCTCATCGGCCCCAACGGCGCGGGGAAAACCACGGTGTTCAACTGCATCACCCAGTTTTACAAGCCAGATGAGGGCTCCATCCTGTTCACCGCCAAGGATGGCAGAACCCATGAGTTGACCCGGCTGCCAGCGCACAAGGTGATCCGGCTGGGGCTGGTGCGCACGTTCCAGAATACTGAGATCATTCGGGAGCTATCGGTGCTCGACAATCTGCTGCTGGGCGCACATTCTCAGTTTACCAGCGGTGTGGTGTCGGATATGTTCCGCATGCCTTGGGCGCGCAGGCAGGAAAAGGCGATGCGCGCCCAAGCCCTGGAGGTGCTGGAATACATCGGGCTGCAACGCTTGGCAGAAGAATCGGCCGCTGCCCAGCCCTATGGAGTTCTCAAGCTGATTGAATTTGGGCGCACGCTGCTGTGCAATCCCAGCCTCATTATCCTGGATGAGCCGGCCGCGGGCCTCAACGAGAGCGAGACCCAAACGCTGATGGCCTTGATCCGTGGCGTGAGCCGGGATTATCATTGCTCCGCGCTGGTGGTAGAGCACGATATGCGGCTGGTGATGGGTATCTGCGACCGCATCTGCGCCATCTCCTTTGGGCGGATGCTGGCAGAAGGCGTCACCTCCTACATCCAGCAACACCCGGCGGTGCAGGATGCCTATCTCGGAAAGGAGGAAGCCTGATGAACCGGCAGGCTGTTCCCGATAGCGAGGTCGCCCTGAAGCTTTCGAACCTTTCCGTTTCCTATGGCAGGATTGAGGCGCTAAAGCAGGTAGACCTGCGGGTCAACAAGGGGGAGATCGTGGCGCTACTGGGCGCTAATGGCGCGGGGAAGAGTTCTACGCTCAAGGCCATATCGGGCTTGGTGGAGCCCTCAGGCGGAAGCATTTCCGCCTACGGCACGCGGATCAGTGGCATGGCCGCCGAAAAGATCGTCCGCAAGGGCATCATTCAGGCGCCGGAGGGCCGGCAGATTTTCTTTGAGCTTACGGTGGAAGAGAACCTGCTCGTCGGTGGCTTCACCGCGCCGAGCCGTGTTGAACAGCGCGAGCGGCTAGAAGGCGCCTACGAGTACTTTCCCCGCTTGAAGGAGCGCCGCGGGCAGGTGGCGGGCACGCTCTCTGGCGGTGAACAGCAGATGTTGGCTATAGGCCGCGCACTGATGGCGAACCCACAGGTGCTACTGCTGGATGAACCTTCGCTTGGCCTAGCGCCGCTCATCGTGCAGACCATCTTCGAGATTATCAGGACGCTCAACGAGAAGGGCACCACGATTTTGCTGGTGGAGCAGAATGCCAAACAGAGCCTTAAGATCGCTCATTATGCTTACGTGATGGAGGTGGGCATCATCTCCTTGGAGGGGAGGGGACAGGATCTGTTGGCTGACCCGCGGGTCATAGAGGCATACCTGGGCAAGCAGTGACGCCGGAACATCGTTATAGCTTCTCCCGTGGAGCTGCGGGAGAAACTAGATAAAACCAAATCTAAGGAGGTCAAACCCATGAAGAAAAGCTTATCCCTGTTGCTGGTGCTGTGCATGATGCTGGGCATCGCCGTGGTCGCACAGGCCGCCCCCGCCCAGGGCGTGACGGATGACTCCGTGCTGATCGCCAACAGCATCGCGGTCTCCGGCGCGTACGCGCCCGTAGGCGTCCCCTTCAAATTCGGCATTGAAGCGTACCTGAAGAAGATCAACGACGCAGGCGGCGTCAATGGTCGCACGATCAACTACATTCACGTCGACGACGAGTTCTCGCCGGAAAAGGGCAAGGCGGCCTTTGAGAAGTTTCTGTATGACGACAAGGTGTTCGCTGTCGTGGGCCACTTCGGCACACCGGTGGTGGCCGCCACGCTGGATGACATGAAGGAAGCGGGCATCCCCACCATGTACTACGCCACGGGCATCGCCCAGCTCCGCCAGGAGAAGGCTGAGGGGAAGGATCGCTCGTCCATGCCCATCCAGCCGATCTATAGCAGCGAGGGCGAAGTGATGGTGGCCTATGCCAAAGGCTACTTCGGCGCCAAAAAGATCGGCGTGGTGTACACCAATGACGACGCGGGCAAATCCCTGTTCGCCGGTGTGGAGAACGCCGCCAAGCAGTATGGCCTGGAGTTGGTGGTGGAATCCCTGCAGGCCGGCGCCACCGACGCAACCGCTCAGGTTGCCAAGGTGAAGGACTGCGACCTGATCGTCGGCGCCATGATCCAGGGCACGCTGCCCACGCTCATCAAGGAGATGGAGAAGCAGGATGTCATGAAGCCGGTCATCACGACCTACGTCAACGTATCCGCCACCATCACCGACGCGAACGGCGAGCATGTGCAGAAGCTGATGAAGACCGAGGGCGCGGGGATCTACGCGCTGGGTTGGGTGGATGTTATCTTGGATTCCCCGGTGTACCTGGAATTCATCGACTACATGCACCAAGTGGGCGCTACCGATGCGGAGGTCAACAACTACTCCATGACGGGTTGGATTGCGGCAAGCTCTTTTGTGCAGGGGTTGGAACGAATTCCGGCGGATGCCGAACTGACCTGGGATGCTTACATCGACGCGGTGGAATCTGCCCCCATCGTAAACCCCTTCGGCGGTGAAGTAGATTTCTCCGGCGGCCAGCGGTTGGGCACCACGGCCATGAACCTATCTCGCATGGATGACACCGAGACGGTTGGTTGGGTGGCAGTGATTCCCATTACGCCGCTTGATACGATTCTGGCTGGTGTAAACTGAGAAAGACAGAAGATAGGCAGATAGGTTGACTGCGGGCTGCCTCGCCGACCGAAAGGGCGGAGGGGCAGCCTCTTTTTGCGCGCAAAAATAATTAAAAATAAAAACATATTGACAAACGATAAAATTATCGCTATAATCAATCTTATAATAAAAAAGAGAGGTGTTTCTTATGAAACATAGTTCAACTATTATCTTGCGATTAGCTGTCATTGCTGCTGAGATTACAATTCTAGCGCTATGCTATGGCGGAACATGGGCGGTAACTACGGCCTGGGATTCTAATTCGAGCCACCACGTTATAATGACCGTAATGCTAGGCGGTTTGTACTTAACCGCGATTCCCTTTTTCATTGCGATATATCAGGCAATGAAACTATTGGGTTATATTGACTGCAACCGTGCTTTCTCGGGATTGTCAGTCGAGGCATTGCAAAAGATTAAGTTCTGTGCTATCGCAACTTTTGTCGTCTGTACGCTTGGCGGGTTGCCCGCCTTCTATTATTGGGCGGATATGGCTGATGCACCGGGGCTTATGATTATTGGCATGGCAATTGACGGCGGTGCATTTGTAAGCGCTGTATTGGCATCCATTCTAAAGCGTCTTTTGCAGGACGCAATTGAAGTCAAATCTGAAAATGATTTGACGATATGAGGTGAATCATATGGCGATTATCGTTAATGTCGATGTTATGCTGGCAAAAAGGAAAATGAGCGTCACAGAGCTTTCGGAGGGCGTAGGAATCACAATGGCTAACCTTTCAATATTGAAAAACGGAAAGGCAAGGGCGATCCGATTTTCAACGTTGGAAGCTATTTGCAGGGTATTGGCCTGTCAACCCGGTGACATTTTAGAATACAAGAAAGATTGAGGTGCTTTTTATGAAGCTAGGTTCAACCGCCATCATGCGGTGTTCTGTCGTCATTGCGGGGATAGTTATGTTTGCTATATGCGGGGTCATAGCATGGATTACATTTACAGAAGGCAAGTCTGCTACAGAGTATCATGTGGATTATGTCTTGATTATCTTTATCACCGGCACCTATATGGCTGCGATACCCTACTTCATCGCACTACATCAGACGTTCAAACTGTTAGATTATATTGATACCGGCCGTGCCTTCACAGAATTGTCAGTTAAGGCACTAAAGGCCATAACGTATTGCGCAATCGCAGATTTTATCATTTGTATGGTAGGCGGCGCACCCTTCTTTTCGATACTTGGGCGGAGTGATGGTAATCCGGGAATGGCGTTTTTAGGGCTGATTCCGTCAGGTGTTGCGTTTGTAATTGTTATGTTTACTTCTGTTCTAAAGCGTCTTTTGAGCGATGCCATTGTCGCAAAATCCGAAAACGATTTGACAATATGAGGCGATCCGCTATTAAAAGCCAAGAGTTTTAGGGATAAGAATATCATCGCTGGTTTGATTTGACCTGAAATTGGCCTTTTCTGGCATGAAAATAGACAAACCTGCTTATTTTTATCTTCAAAAACAGGTTTGTCTATTTTGGCAGGGGCAGAAGGACTCGAACCCTCAACAAAGGTTTTGGAGACCCACGTGTTACCATTACACCATGCCCCTAAGACAACATTATTGTAGCCCAAGGATGGTCCATTGTCAAGGGTTTTCGCTGCCTGGCGGGCAAGAGCATTTACTTTTCAG
>JAITTS010000095.1 GCA_031286995.1 Oscillospiraceae bacterium | reverse complement strand
CAAGCCGGTCATCGTCAAGATCGCG
Source organism: Oscillospiraceae bacterium (assembly GCA_031286995.1). Taxonomy (GTDB): domain Bacteria; phylum Bacillota; class Clostridia; order Christensenellales; family Aristaeellaceae; genus JAITTS01. Next base: position 7,371 of record JAITTS010000095.1, on the reverse strand, counting down.
GCGGTGCACAACATCCGTTTTATCGCCAGCGGCATCGCGCGCAGCGGGGCGGATATTATCGCCATAGACGGCTTCAGGGGCGGCACGGGCGCGGCCCCTACCCGCATACGCGACAATGTGGGCATCCCCATCGAGCTGGCCCTGGCCAGCGTGGATAGCCAGTTGCGGCAAGAGGGCATCCGCGACCGGGTTTCTATTGTGGTGGCTGGCAGCATACGCAACAGCGCGGATATCATCAAGGCTGTGGCCCTGGGGGCGGATGCCGTGTACATCGGCACCGCGGCCCTGTTGGCCCTGGGCTGCCACCTGTGCCGAAGCTGCCAGACCGGCAAGTGCAACTGGGGCATCGCCACCCAGGTGCCGGATCTGACCCGCCGGCTCAATCCAAACATCGGCTACCAGCGGCTGGTCAACCTGGTCACCGCCTGGGAGCATGAGATGAAGGAGATGATGGGCGGCATGGGCATCAATTCCATCGAAAGCCTCAAGGGCAACCGGCTGATGCTGCGGGGCGTGGGTCTCAACGAGACGGAACTGGAGATATTGGGCATAGCGCACGCGGGGGCGTAGCGCGCAAGGCGCACAGAAAGGGGCGGAAGGTATGCTGACCGCGATTGTGGGGATCAATTGGGGCGATGAGGGCAAGGGCCGCATGGTCGATCTGCTGGGCGCAAACTACGACATGGTGGTGCGCTACCAGGGCGGCAACAACGCTGGCCATACCGTGGTCAACGACAAGGGCACCTTTATCCTCAACCTGCTGCCATCCGGCATCCTACGCGACAACACCGTCAACGTCATGGGCAACGGCATGGTCATCGATCTGCAGCACCTGTGCGGTGAGATATGCGCGCTGCGGGATAAAGGCATCCCCATTACGCCGGATCGCCTGAAAATCAGCGACAAGGCCATTATCTGCCTGCCCTACCATAAGCAGCAGGATATCTTGGAAGAAGATCGGCTGGGCACGAAAAAGCAAGGCTCTACCCTGCGAGGCATCGCGCCCGCCTACGCGGATAAGTACATGCGCAAGGGCATACGCATGGGGGATCTGCGCTACCCGCAGACCCTTGCGGAAAAGCTGGATACCGTACTGCCGTGGAAGAACCTGACCTTGGTATGTGGCTACGGCGCGGCGCCCCTCACGGCGGCGGATACCATGGCCTGGCTGCGCGAGTTTGGCGACCCGCTGCTACCCTACATTTGCGACACGGGGGACTATTTGGCCCGAGCGATTGAGGATAGGAAGGATATTCTCTTTGAGGCCCAGCTGGGCGCCTTGCGAGATATTGAGTTTGGTATCTATCCCTACACATCCTCATCCCAAACGCTGGCATCCTACGCCACCACTGGCGCGGGCGTGCCCGGCGCGCATTTGAGCAACGTGATGGGCATCATGAAGGCATACTCCAGCAGCGTGGGCGGCGGCCCCTTCGCCGCTGAACTCTTCGGCCCAGAGGCGGATGCTCTGCGGGCGGCCGGGTCCGAGTACGGCGCGGCCACGGGCAGGCCCCGGCGGGTGGGGTATTTTGATGTGCCCGCATCCCGCTACGGCACACGGGTGCAGGGGGCGGATAGCCTGGTGTTGACCAAACTGGATGTGCTGTCGTATCTGGATCGCATCCCCGTGTGCGTGGCCTACGAGGTGGATGGCCAGCGCGTGACGGATTTCCCAACCGACGACCGCCTGGCCGCGGCCAAGCCTGTCTACGAGTACCTGCCGGGCTTTCGTACGGATATATCGGGCTGCCGCTTCAAGAGCGATCTGCCCCGTGAGGCGCTGGACTATATCCGCTACCTGGAAAAGGCGGTGGGTTGCGCCATACGCTATGTCTCCGTGGGTGCGGGGCGCGATGCCTATGTGGCTATGCTGGGTGATGAATACATCGACAAGAGCAGGTGAGCAGGGTTGAAGAGGGTTTATGTCAACGAGAAGTGGTGCCTGGGCTGCCACCTGTGCGAATATTACTGCGCCTTTGCCACTTCGCAGCAAGATGATATGGCGCGCGCGCTCAAGGATGTGCGCATCAGCCCCAACATCCGTATTGAGCAGCACGGCAACGTCTGCTTTGCGGTCTCCTGCCGCCACTGCCAGGAGCCGCTGTGCGTCAAGGGCTGTATCACCGGCGCGCTCTCCCGCAGGGATGGGGTTATTACCATCGACAAGGAGAAGTGCATCAGCTGCTACACCTGCATCTTAAGCTGCCCCTACGGGGCCATATCCCCTTCGCAGGATGGGGCGGTGCAGAAGTGCGAGCTGTGCATCAAAACCCACGGCGGCACGCCCCAGTGCGTGCAGGGCTGCCCCAATGGGGCCATCGTGTTTGAGGAGAGGTGAGCGCTTGCGATATGTGTTGATTGGCAACTCCGCTACGGCCATCGGCGCCGTGGAAAGCATCCGCAGGTACGACGCTACGGGCGATATCACCCTGCTCAGCGACGAGCCTTACGCCACCTATTCCCGGCCCCTTATTTCCTATCTGTTGCTGGGCAAGACCACTCGGCAGGGCATGGCCTACCGCCCCGAGCACTTTTACGCGGATAACCGCGTCCACTTTTTGCCGGGCAAACGGGCCGAGCGCATTGATGCCCAGGGCAAGCGGGTGCTCTGCGCAGATGGGGGCGCCCTGCCCTACGACAGGCTACTGGTGGCCACGGGATCCTCGCCCCTTGTGCCGCCCATGCAGGGGCTGGACAGGGTGGCGCGCGCGTACACCTTCGCCAGCCTGGATGATGCCCTGGCCCTGCAGGCGGCGCTGACGCCGCAATCCCGGGTGTTGATCGTGGGCGCGGGGCTTATCGGCCTGAAGTGTGCGGAAGGCATCAGTCGCCTGGCGGCGGATATCGCGGTGGTGGATCTGGCCCCCCGGGTGCTCTCAAGCATACTGGATGAGGAGAGCGCATCTCTGGTGCAGCGCAAGCTGGAGGAAAACGGCCTGCGCTTTTACCTTGGAGACAGCGTGCAAACCTTCTCGCCCGATGCCGCCACGTTGCGTAGCGGCACGGTGGTGCCCTTCGATACCCTGGTGCTGGCCATCGGCGTGCGGCCCAACACGGGCCTGCTGGCGGATATCGGGGGCAAGGTGGGCCGGGGTATCGCGGTGGATGCGCGCATGCGCACATCCGTACCGGATATCTACGCAGCCGGAGACTGCACCGAGAGCGTGGATGCATCCACGGGCGAGACCAAGGTGATGGCGCTGCTGCCCAACGCCTACATGCAGGGAGAGTGCGCGGGGGCCAACATGGCGGGGCAGGATGCGGTCTTTGATAAGGGTATCCCCATGAACGCTATCGGCTTTTTCGGCACCCACATCCTCACGGCGGGCAGCTATCGGGGTGATACCTATGTGGAGCGGGGTGAGGGATGCCTGCGCAAGCTGTTCTATAGCGACAACCGGCTCAACGGTTTCATCCTCGTCGAGAGCAGGGCGGGCGCGAGGGCGGTGCGGCCCGTCTACGACAAGGCGGGCATCTACACCAGTCTGATCCGGGAGGGCACGCCGCTGGATACGCTGGATTTTGATCTGATTCTGCAGGCCCCCGGCCTGGTGGCCTTTTCGCGAGCGGATCGCTTGCAAAAGCTAGGAGGTGCGCCCCATTGAGCACAGAGCTGCGCGCGCGGCAGCTGGGCTACCGCAAGCTGAACGACATCGTTCGCGCCCAGGATGGACACATCGTGATACGGGATTGCTTTGGCGAGCGCTTTATCGGCAGCGGCGCATCGGATAAGACCATCACCATCTACGGCACGCCTGGCAACGCCCTGGGCGCGTACTTGGATGGGGCAGCCATTGAGGTGTTCGGCAACGCGCAGGATGCGGTGGGCGACACCATGAACAGCGGCGAGATCATCGTGCATGGCCACGCGGGGGATGCCCTGGGCTACGCCATGCGGGGTGGCATAATCTACGTGCAGGGCGATTCCGGCTACCGCACGGGCATCCACATGAAGCAATACCAGGATACCTGCCCGGTCATTGTGGTGGGCGGCACCACGGGCAGCTTTTTAGGTGAGTACCTGGCCGGTGGCCTGCTGATCGTGCTGGGGCTGGGCGGCGGCGGCGAGCCGCCGGTCAATCGCTTCACCGGCACGGCCATGCACGGCGGGCTGATCTATCTGCGCTGCGATGAGGCCCCGGATGACCTGCCCGACCAGGTGGCCGCACGCGTGGCGACGGATGAGGACATGCGGCGCATAGTGCCCTACCTGCAGGGTTTTGCCGCCCACTTCGGCGTGGATTTGACCGCGCTGACCCAGTGTCGCTACCACGTGCTCAGCCCCAAGGCATCCCCAAAGCAGCTTTACACCATCAATTGATAGATGAAGGGGTGAAATGTGGACAGCGCGCTGATCGTCTCCTGCGGCGACAAGGGCATCACCTACCTATCCGACATGCTGGCGAGGGCTTCAGTCGGGCGCATCGTCACGGTCAAAACCGTGGCGGAGGCGCGCGGCACACTGCTGGGGGAAGGCTACGATCTGTGCATCATCAACGCGCCGCTGGATGGGGAGTTTGGGGATGTGCTGGCCCGCAGCGTGGCCGCCAAGGGGCGCACGGAGGTCATCCTGATCGTGCGCGCGGAGGTGTACGAGGATGTATCCGCCAAGGTGGAGAATGACGGCGTGCTGACCGTGGCCAAGCCAGTCAATCCTGCGCTGCTCTGGGGCGCGCTGAAACTGGCGCAGGCCTCGCACAAGCGGCTGCAAAACATCCACAACGAGAACCAGCGGCTGCTGCAAAAGATAGAGGATATCCGCATCATCGACCGGGCCAAGTGCGCGTTGATCGCCTACTTTACCATGACCGAGCCTGTGGCGCACAAGTACATTGAAAAGCAGGCCATGGATATGCGGGTGACGCGCCGGGCGGTGGCGGAGCAGATTCTGAAGACATACGAAAACTGAGCGAAGCGTAGGGAGGAAGCGGGCATGGGCAACCAATTGGCGCTGATTTTGGATTATGGCGGACAGTATAAAGAATTGATCGCCCAACGGGTGCGCCAGTTGGGCGTGTATTCTGAAATTCATCCCGGTAGCCTGCCGGTGGGGGAGATCAAGGCCCTGGGGCCTATTGCCATCATCCTGACCGGTGGGCCGCGCAGCGTATACGCGCCGGGTTCGCCCCAATGCGACCCCGAGCTTTTTAATCTGGGCATTCCTGTGCTGGGCATCTGCTACGGTATGCACCTGATGTGCCACACCCTGGGGGGCCGGGTGATGCCCGGCAGTCCGGAGTATGGCCGGGTCAATGCCAGCCTGGATACCACCTGTGCGCTGTTCGCGGGCATGCGGGGCGAAGCCATCGTGCTCATGAGCCACGGGGATGCCGTGGCGCAGCTACCGTCGGGCTTTGCGACCGCTGCTTCCACCGCCCAGTGCGGCATCGTGGCCTGCGGGGACGGGGCCCGCCGCCTGTACGCCGTGCAGTTTCATCCTGAGGTCAAGCACACGGAGGACGGCACGCGCGTGCTACACAACTTTTTGTACGGTGTTTGCCGCGCTGCGGGGGATTACCGCATAGAGGATTATATCGCTCGCGCCACGGAGGATATCCGCGCCAAGGCGGGCGGCAGGCAGGTGCTGCTGGCCCTCTCCGGCGGAGTGGATTCTTCAGTGTGCGCGGCGCTGTTCTCTCAGGCTATCCCCGGTCAGCTTGTCTGCGTGTTTGTGGATCACGGCCTGATGCGCAAGGACGAAGGGGATATGGTAGAGGCGGTCTTTGCCAAGCGCAAGCTGCGCTTCATCCGCGTTAACGCCGAAAAGCGTTTTCTGGCCAAACTGCGGGGCGTCACGGATCCCGAGCGCAAGCGCAAGCTGATCGGCGAGGAATTTGTGGCTGTGTTTGAGGAAGAAGCCCGCAAGATAGGTGATGTGCCCTACCTGGCCCAGGGCACCATTTACCCGGATGTGATCGAATCCGGTGGCGGCCCGGCGGCTACCATCAAGAGCCACCACAATGTGGGCGGCCTGCCCGAGCGTATGAAGTTTGAGGCCATCATCGAGCCGCTGCGCGGCCTGTTTAAGGATGAGGTGCGCAACCTGGGTCGCAAGCTGGGCCTGCCCCGCGCCTTGGTGGAGCGCCAGCCCTTCCCCGGCCCCGGCCTGGCCATCCGTGTGATGGGCGCGGTGACCCGCGCCAAGCTGGATGTGCTGCGCGAGGCGGACAGCATTTTGCGGCAAGAGCTGGATAAGGCCCGCAAAAGGCCGGATCAGTACTTTGCGGTGTACACCGGCGTGCGCAGTGTGGGCGTGGTGGGCGACGCCCGCAGCTACGATACGGTTATCGCCATACGCGCCGTAGAGACCAGCGATTTTATGACCTGTGAGTACGCGCCCGTTCCCCACCCTCTGCTGCAGAAAATTGCCGCCCGCATCGTCAACGAGGTACAGGGCGCGGGCAGGGTGGTGTACGACATTACAGGGAAGCCGCCTGCGACGGTGGAGTGGGAGTGAGTTAATCCGTAAATCTTCGCTACTTGAGGACGCGATAAGGAAGTATAGTAAATTAACTTGAAATAAGACCTATTGTATGATATAATAAGGACATGAGTTATGATATAAAATATCGCCAGCGTGCAATCGATTATTGGAATGCTGGCCACAGCAAAAAAGAAACTTCCGCCGTGTTTAAAGTAGGCTCAACTACGTTGCAAGCGTGGAAATCGCAGCTGAAAGAAACCGGCACATTAGCGCCAAAGGTTCGCAGACAAACATGGCGCAAAGTAGATCCAAAGAAACTCAAGGAGTATCTGAAAGAGCATCCTGATGCTTATCTAAGAGAAATTGCAGAAGTGTTTTTGTGTACAGAGGTTGCGATTTTCAAAGCCTTAAAACGATTGAGAATATCGCGTAAAAAAAACGACTCTTTACAAGGAAATTGACGAAAGTTTTCGACAGCTGTTTGTGGAAGAGTTGAAAACTCTGCCAGTGGAAAGCCTTGTATATGTTGATGAAACAGGGATTGACCAGTGTCTTTACCGTGAGTATGCAAGAGCGCTGCGAGGGCAAAAAATCATAGCCAAAATCAGCGGAAGAAAGTTTAAACGCAGAAATATTGTTGCGGGAATTTGTGGAGGAAGATGGGTCGCGCCCCTTGAATATTCCGGCACGACCGATAGCCTTTTGTTCGAGTTTTGGTTTGAGCGTTGCCTTTTGTGCGAAGTCGAAAAAGGTTCTGTGATTGTGCTCGACAACGCAACTTTTCACACAAAGTCGGTTTTGACAGCGTTAGCTCAAAGCCATAACTGCGAGGTGTTGTTTTTGCTGCCTTATTCGCCAGACTTAAATCCCATCGAGAAAAAGTGGGCATGGTTAAAGCGAAAACTGCGAGAGATTTTGCCTGATTTCGATTCTTTTAGCGATGCTAT
>JAITTS010000014.1 GCA_031286995.1 Oscillospiraceae bacterium | reverse complement strand
CTATTTCAGCCTATGCAGTGAAGGGATGAGTTTAGTGATTAACACCCTCCCAGAGAATCTGATTAGAGAAGCACGTGATTTACGACATATAGGCATTGCTGAGTTTGCATGGGAATACGACTTCATTTTAGATGTAATGAGAATCTTGAATGAGAATGACTATGTGATTTTAGGCGGAGATGTTTACAAAATTGATGAAGAAAGTGAAATAATTTCATCTACAGGAGATAATTGGTATTTCAATAAAAGTCATAGTGAACATGACGTAATTGAGGGCTATAAAGAGGCAAAGGAGTATGTTAGCAACTATGAGCATAGAAACGGGAATTGTTTCTGTTATTCGATAGTTTGTGAAAAACATAGTAGAGTTTAATGGCATCGTTGACAATTACGCTGGCATGGCGACAAAAAGTTCAGTTAATAATGGAACTTTGTATCAACTTGAAGGCTCGTTGAATGGAGCCCAAGGTAGGTTTGAATGGATTGTCGACAGTAGTACAGGTACATATCGGGGGCAAGTATCTCATAGATATTTTGTGACTGACGGAACGCTAAATGAGGTGCCGATAAAGCCATGAATATATTTGATTTTACTAATATGAATATAAGAATAACGTGGATATTGCTGTTGATTGGTTTCAATAGCAATAAATTACTAAAAAATTCGGAATATGAAAAAAAGTCAATTTCTGCTGATGAGATAATCAATTATGCAGTAGGATTGTTAGCGGAATCCAACGATGACGGCATCATTTCTTTAGCAATATTGAAAAAGGAGGATGAAAAGAGTATTTTTAATGCTTTAACAAAGCTTTCTGAAACAGAAGGATGTGATTATAATTTTGAGTTCAGAAAATTTAGAGCAATGTATATCTATCAAAATATGCCATCTTCTAGTGACGAGTATATTCACGGTATATTAAAATTCAGCGAATTATGGGATAAGTTTGGATTTCCATCAGATTCTCCCAATATATACTTTGAGTTTAAGAACTATTCAGCAGAAAAGTTCAATACTTTGCTGGCCATTCATAAAGCTTGGCTAAAGTCGGAATTTGAAGCTATTATAGCCGGACAGGAATAACTATACCTCGCAAAATCCTTGCAGCATCACACTTGTGATTGATTTTTTCTCAAGATGTATCCTCGAAGGTATGTACACTACCAAAGGCGGTCGTACAAAAAGAGTTCGCACATTTGTTCCTTGAAAACAACAGGCACACGCCCGGCTACCGGCTGGCCACGCCTACGGGCTGGAACGGATTTCGGTGCTGAGCAGTAGCGGTGCGCAGACGCAGTACGTATATGATGGCCGGGGCAGCGTGGCGCAGACGCTGGTGCAGATGCCCGGCATCAGTGCGCCTGCCGTAAATAGCCATGCCTACACGCCCTTTGGCGAGCAATTGGGCCAGAAAACCACCGGGTTCGGCTTCAACGGTGAGTGGTACGATGCGGCCACCGGCATGCAGAACCTGCGGGCCAGGCAGTACGAACCCGCCATGATGCGCTTTACCCAGCAAGATGTGGTGCGGGGTAATGTAGCAACGCCGTTGAGCTTGAACCGATTCTTCTGGAAGAATGAGAATTGCTTGCAAGAGCGGTTCTTATTTTGTATTATGGATAAAAGACGATGCGCAAGAATCTGCAACGCTCGCCGATAACGCGTGCAATTTTCCCCAAGATATAGTATACTAGGGTGCAAACATTTTTTGTTTGTCCCTGTTTTTTTATGTACTTTAAGAGGAGGCAGCGGATGGTCGCACTGCAACGCAAAACCGCCCGCGCGCCGCGCCCGCCACGTTCTAGACGCGCTCACTGGCTGACGGAACTGGTGTGGCGGCGTGTGTTGAGCCTAACGGTGGCGTATCCGGGGGATACGCTGCTGGATATGGCCTGCGCGGATGGCGAGTTGTTGCGCCGCATCGGTGCGCGTGTATCAGTTGACCTGGCGGGCATCTGCGCCACCCCTCAGTTGGCCCGCACTGCCCGCGCCCGCCTGCCGGATGCGGATATCATGTTTGCCGATGTGGATGACCTGCCCTGGCTGGATGACAGCTTCGATGTGGCGGTGTGTACCCTCTCCGTGCCTGCCATGCGCGCCCCGAACGCCGCCTTTGCAGAGGCCTACCGCGTGCTGGCGCCCGGTGGGCAGTTTGTGGTGGCGGCGCCCTGGTTACCCATGCCCTTCCGGGGGCTGGTCAATCGCTTCCTGGTAGAGGATGAGCCAGACAGCGCCCCGGTTTATGCCGCGGCCCAGGTACGCGCGGCTTTACGGCGGGCGGGCTTCACCCGCATCAGCGCCACACGTGTATCCATGGCCGCCGGCGTGTATGTGGGCTGGAAGATGCCCTGATATGCATCAATTTGTGGAGGAAAGAATTTGCTCACCCATCGCATAGACGCCTTGCTCGATGGCGTCATCAAACCCACGCGCTACACAGGCGGCGAAATGAACGTTGCGCTCAAGCCCTTCACGTCCGGCATGGTGCGCTTCGCTTTCGCTTTCCCGGATGTGTACGAGGTGGCCATGTCCCACCTTGGGATGAAAATTTTATACGATATCATCAACCGCCAGCCCTACGCCTTGTGTGAGCGTGTGTGTTGCCCCTGGGTGGATATGATAGATGCCATGCGCGCGGCGGATGTGCCCCTCTTTACGCTGGAGAGCCACACCCCCGTGCGGGATTTTGATATCGTGGGCTTTACGCTGCAATATGAGATGAGCTACACCAACGTGCTGGAGATGCTCTCTCTGGCGGGCATCTCCCTGCGCGGCGCGGATAGAGGATCAGGGGATCCCATTGTGGTGGCGGGCGGGCCTTGCGCCTTCAACCCTGAGCCGTTGCACGCCTTTATGGATGCCTTTGTGATAGGCGACGGAGAAGAGGCCACGCTGGATGTGATCCGGGCCGTGGCCGCATCCCGGCAGGCGGGGGAGGGCCGGGCCGATTGCCTGCGCAGGCTGGCGCGTCTGCCCGGCGTGTATGTGCCAGCCTTTTACGTGCCTACCTACGGTCCGAATGGCTTGCTCTCGGGCTTTGCGGCTACGGATGCTTCCGCGCCCGCGGTGGTGCAGAAACGCCTGGTGGCGAATCTGGATGACGCCCCTTTTCCGGATGCCTTTGTGGTACCCTACACCGAAATCATCCACGACCGCATCATGCTGGAGGTGCTGCGGGGTTGCACCAAGGGGTGCCGCTTCTGCCAGGCGGGCATGCTCTACCGCCCCGTGCGCGAGCGCGCCGTGGATACGCTGCTGGCCCAGGCGGAGCGTTTAGTGGCCGCCACAGGCTATGAAGAAATTTCACTCTCCTCCCTCTCCACAGGGGATTACTCTTGCTTGCCGGCCCTGGCGCAGGCGCTGATGGCGCGTTTTGCTCCCCAGCGCGTCTCCATCTCCCTGCCTTCCCTGCGGGTGGATAGCGAGGTGGCCCAGGCCTTGGCGGAGACCCAGCGTGTCAAAAAGACCAGCCTCACCTTCGCGCCAGAGGCCGGTACCCAGCGCCTGCGGGATGTGATCAACAAGGGCATTACGGAAGAGCAGCTCATCCAGAGCGCACGGGATGCTTTCGCGGGCGGCTGGAGCGCCATGAAGCTCTACTTTATGATCGGCCTGCCCACCGAAGATCTGGTGGATTTGGATGGTATAGCGGATTTGGCCGCCAAGGTGACAGCCGAGTATTTTCGCCTGCCCAAGGCCCGGCGCGCGCCGGGCCTGCGGGTGACGTGCAGCGCATCTGTGTTCGTGCCCAAGCCCTTCACGCCCTTTCAGTGGGTGGCGCAGGATACGGTGGCCGTCATCGAAGAAAAACAGCGCTACCTGCGCCGTGCGCTGGATGGTATCAAGGGCGTCACCTTTCATTGGCACGAGCCCACCCTCTCCTTTCTCGAGGCATGCTTTGCCCGCGGCGATCGGCGCATGGCGGATGTGCTGCAGCGCGCGTGGACGCTGGGCTGCCGCTACGACGGCTGGGGCGAGCACTTTCGTTACGGCGCGTGGATGCAAGCCTTCGCGGATTGCGGCGTTTCCCCTGCGGATGCCCATCGGGCGCGCGGGCAGGATGAGCTACTGCCCTGGGCCTTTATCGATGCGGGCGTCACCCAGGCCTACCTGCTACGGGAGTACCGCCAGGCCTTGGCGGGGCAGATCACGCCGGATTGCCGCCTTGGCTGCCAGGGCTGCGGCCTGCAGCGCTTGGGGGTGTGCGCGCCATGAGAATGCTGCTGCTCTTTCAAAAGGGTGAGCAGGTGCGTCACCTAGGGCATTTGGATTTGCAACGTACCATGCAGCGCGCTTTGCGCCGTAGCGGCCTGCCCATCGCCTATTCCCAGGGGTTTCATCCCCACGTGTTGTTGGCGTTTGCCTCCGCGCTCTCTGTGGGCGTATCCAGTGACGGAGAGATTGCCGACGCGCCTCTTTCTGCCCCGGCATCGCCGGAGGCATGCTTGCAGCGGATGAACGCCGTGCTGCCCCCCGCGCTGGCCGCCTGTCGCGTGCGTCTGGTGACGGATCATCACCCCGGCCTGATGGGGCTGCTGAAGCAGGCCGCTTATGATGTGTTGTTGCCGGGGGCGGATGCCGCGGCCTTTGCGGATGCCGCAACGGCTTTTCTGGCCCGGGATGAGGTGACGGCCCTGCGCCGCAGCAAGCGGGGTGAAACGCGGGTCAACATCCGCCCCATGGCGCACGCGGTCACCGTCACGCCGGATGAGGCGGGCACGCGCCTCACCCTACGCCTCTCGCTGGAGGAGACCGCTACCCTGAAGCCCTTGCTGCTCATCCAAACCCTGGCGGATTTGGCAGGGCTGCCCGAGCCGCGTGCGCGCATCCACCGCCTGGGGCTCTACGGCCTGCCCAGCGGTGTGCTGACGCCGCTGATGGATTGTTAGGTGCCGCATGGAGAGAGAGTTGGTGCTGGAGACCCTGGGCGGTGTACCCATACTGGCCTTGCTGGAAGATGGTGAGCCGCGGGAGATCGTGCCCGTGCCCCCGGATGCCGAACCGGATGTGGGCAGCCTGTACGCGGGACGGGTGACACGCGTGGTGCCCGGCATGCGGGCGGCCTTCGTGGATATCGGCGCGTCCAAGAACGCATTTTTGCCCTTTGATGCGGATGAAGCGCCTCATCAGGGAGATGCGGTGCTGGTGCAGGCCGCCAAGCAGCCCGGCGGGGAAAAGGGCCTGCGGGTGACACGGCGGGTGACGCTGCCCGGCAGACTGGCGGTGCTGAGGCCGGGCGGCGCGTGCGGGGTATCTGCCAAGATACGGGATGCGCAGGAACGCGCGCGCCTGCTGGGCGCCCTGCAAAGCCTGTGTCCACCCGGCGTGGGCGCCCTGGCCCGCACAGCGGCCCAGGGCGCAGGGCAAGATGCCCTGGCGCAGGATTTGGGTGCCTTGCTGGCCGATTGGGCGGCTGTGCAGGCCGCCTGGCGGCAATCCCAGGCCCCGCGTTGCCTGCGCCGCGCACCGCACCCGGCGCAACGGCTGCTGCAGGATGTGCTGGGGCCGCAGCTCATCCGCGTGGTGACAGATTCCTCCGCATGGCACGCCCGCCTGGCGGCGGACTTGGCCGACTGGGGGCCGGCAAACCCACCCGCGCTGGCGCTTTACCGGGGCGAGACGCCGCTTTCGGATCTGTACCCCATCCGCAGGGCGCTGCAGGATGCCCTGCGCCGCAAGGTGTGGCTGCCGTGCGGCGGCTACCTGGTTTTCGACATCTGCGAGGCGCTGACCGTGGTGGATGTGAACACCGGCAAGCACACCGGCGCGGCGGATACGGCCTTGGCCGTCAACCTGCAGGCCGCGCTGGCGGTGGCCCGGCAGCTTCGCCTGCGCGACATTGGCGGCATTGTGGTGGTGGATTTTATCGACATGGATGCGCCTGAGAGCCGTCAGATGCTGTTGGATGCCTTCACGCAGGCCTTGGCCGAGGACAGGGCCGCCGTGCAGTTCTTTGGTGAGATTTCGCCCTTCGGCCTGGCGCAGTTGACCCGCAGGCGCCTGTTCACCGGCTTGATGGATGCGCTCACCCTGCCTTGCCCGGCCTGCCGGGGCGCGGGGCACGTACCCAGTCCCCAGGCTACGGCGCGGGAGATATGGTTGCAACTGGCCCGCCGCGCCGCATCCGGGGAGGATACCCGCTGGCGCGTGTGCGCGCCTTCGCCCGTGTTGCAGGCGCTGTTGCAAGCGGGTGTGCCGCCCGCCTGGCAGGTGCTGGCGCGTGCCCAGGGGCCGCACCGTGGCGAAGGGTTTGCTATCGCCCCCTTGGGCGACGAGGGGGATACGGGTGAGACGGGGGATATCCCGCTGCCAAGCAGGGAGGAATACGATGCGTAAAGAAGCGCCACGCCATGTGGATGCGGATGAGATGGCGCGCCAGGCTACCTGCGCGCGGGCCGTAACCCGGCGCGTTCAGGGGCAAGGATTCCCCGCCAGCTTTGCCATCGTCACCTATGGCTGCCAGATGAACGCCCACGACAGCGAAAAGCTGGCGGGCATGTTGCAACAGATGGGCCTTACCCCCGCAGAGCGGGATGAGGCGGATCTGGTGCTCTACAACACCTGCTGTGTGCGGGATAACGCGCAGCGCCGGGCGCTGGGCAACGTCACTTGGTTGAAGGAACTGAAGAAGAAACGGCCGCAGATGCTCATCGCCGTGTGCGGTTGCATGGTGCAGCAGCCCGGCATGGCGGAGCAGATCATCAGGCGGTATCCCTTTGTCAACCTGGCCTTCGGCACCCACAACCTGCACCACCTGCCGGAACTGCTGCTGCGTGCGCTTTCTTCGGATGCGCAGGTGGTTGAGGTGCTCACCCAAGAGGATGCGCCCATCGCCGAGGATGTACCCCTCTGCCGCGCCTCCCCGCATCATGCCTACATCACGGTGATGTACGGGTGCGACAACTTCTGCTCTTACTGCATTGTACCCTACGTGCGGGGCAGGGAGCGATCCCGCGATCCGGCGGATATCCTGGCCGAGGCGCAGGCCCTGCGCAAAGATGGAGTGCAGGAGATCATGCTCTTGGGGCAGAACGTCAACTCTTACGGCAATGACCTGGCGAACCCCGCCGCCAACTTTCCCGCGTTGCTGCGCGCGCTGGATGATGTGGGCATCCCCCGCATCCGCTTCATGACATCCCACCCCAAGGATCTTTCGGATGATCTCATGGAGACCATGGCTGCGGGCCGCCACATCTGCCACGCGCTGCACCTGCCCGTGCAGTCGGGCAGTGATGCGGTGCTTGCCTCCATGGGCCGGGGCTACACCCGCGCCGCATATCTGGAAAGGGTGGCGGCCCTGCGCGCTCGCATCCCCGATATCTGCCTCACTACGGATCTGATCGTGGCCTATCCCGGTGAGAGCGAGGAGGATTTTCGGGATACACTCTCCCTTGTGGCGCAGGTGAGCTACGATGCGGCTTACACCTTTATCTATTCCCCGCGGGATGGCACCAAGGCGGCGCAACTGCCGGGCCGTGTGGATGCCGCTACGGCCACCGCCCGCATTGAGGAACTGATCGCGTTGCAGCGAGGTATTACCGCGGCGCGCAATACGAGGCTGGTGGGTACGGTGCAGCAGGTGCTGGTGGAGGAAGCATCCAGGCGCGACGCGGCGCAGGTGGCGGGCAAGACATCCGGCGGGCTCACGGTCAACTTTCCTGGCGACGCGGGGCTCATCGGCAGCATCGTGCCGGTGCGCATCACATCGGCGGCTCAGATCACCTTGCGGGGCGTGCACGCGGATGAAAAGACACGACCAATCCAAATCGAGACAGGAGGGGAAATACGATGAACGACGTATTTGCCAAAGCCCGCGCCTTGGGGGAGGCATTGCAGGCGAGCGAGGAGTATCGTGCCATGCGCGAGGCGGAGGCCACAGCCATGGCCGACCCGGATGCCGCCCAGATGTTGGCCGCTTATTTAGAGCAACGCGCGGAGGTAGAGCGCCTGCTGGCGACCGACGCGCCGGATCCCGCGGAGCTGGCTGAGCACAGCGAAGAGATGGAGAACCTGCACGCTGCGGTTAATGCCCGTCCCTTGGTGGTAGAGATGATACGGGCACGCGCCGCGTTTTCGGATATGATGATGCAAGTCAACCAAGTGCTGCGCTTCATGGTCATCGGTCAAACAAATGAAGAGGGCTGCGGCGGCACGTGCGGCAACTGCTGCGGCGGTTGCACGGAGCGCGAGCGGCTGCAGTAGCAGGCTCGGATACACAGGAGGAAGCCATGGCCACCCTAAGCCCCATGATGCAACAGTACATGCAGATGAAAGAGCAGTATCCGGATACACTGCTGTTCTTTCGCCTGGGCGATTTTTATGAAATGTTCTTTGAGGACGCGCTCACCGCATCCCGAGAGCTGGAGTTGACGCTCACCGCCCGTGATTGCGGCTTGGCCGAGCGCGCGCCCATGTGCGGGGTACCCTTTCACAGCGTGCAGACCTACCTGGGCCGCCTACTGGAAAAGGGCTACCGCGTGGCCATTTGCGAGCAGATGCAGGATCCATCTCAGGCTAAGGGTTTGGTGGATCGCGAGGTGGTGCGGGTGGTCACCCCCGGTACGATTATTGAGCCCGCCATGCTGGATGAGCGCGCCAACAGCTACCTGCTCTCCGTCTGCCTGGATGAAGACGAAGCGGGCTTGGCCTATGTGGATGTATCCACCGGCGAGTTTTTCGCCTACGAGCTGCCAAACGCCCGCCGCGCCTTGGGCGACGAACTGGCGCGTATCGCGCCCAAAGAGATGCTCTTAAACGAGGGCGCCGTGCTGGCCGGTGTGGGGCAAGGCGACAGGGGCGCGACCATATCCCCGTACGCGGCGCTTTCTCAGGCTAAGGCCCGGCAAATCCTGCTGGATCACTTCGGCCTGCAGAGCCTGGATCCCTTTGGGCTGGAGGAACACAGGCTGGCCGTGTGCGCCGCCGGGGCGTTGATGCGCTACCTGGGCGACACCCAGCGCAACGCCCTGCAGCACATCACGGGTATCCGGCTCTATCAAAGCGCCGCTTACATGTTGCTGGATAGCGCGGCCAGGCGCAATCTGGAACTGACGATCCCCTTGCGCGGCAAGGGCAAGCGCGGCACCTTGCTGGGCCTGCTGGATCACACCGCCACCGCCATGGGCGGTCGGTTGCTGCGGGCGTGGATAGAGCAGCCCCTGGCATCCCGCCAGGCCATAGAAGAGCGGTTGGACGCCGTGGCCGCCATACACGGTGAGCACGTGCTGATGCAGTCTCTGCACGAAGAGCTGCGGGGCGTCTACGATATTGAGCGTCTGCTGAGCAAGCTGGCCTACAAAAACATCAACCCCAGGGATTGCTTGGCCCTGTGCGCGTCTCTACGGCGCGTGCCCGCCATACGCGGCATCTTGGGCGGCCTGCCCGGCACGCTGCTGCGAGGCCTATGCGCACAGATGGACGACTTGCCTGATCTGACGGATTTACTCACCCGCGCCATTCACCCGGATGCGCCCGCGCTCGTTAGCGATGGCAGCATCATCCGGGATGGATACGACAAAGAATTGGATGGTTACCGCCAGGCATCCACCCAGGGCAAGCAATGGCTCGCGGATCTGGAGACGCAGGAGCGCGAGGCTACGGGCATCAAAAACCTGCGCATACAGTACAACCGGGTATTCGGGTACTATATTGAGGTCACCAAGTCCTACTACGATCAAGTGCCCTACCGCTATCAACGCAAGCAGACCCTCGCCAACGCAGAGCGTTTTACCACCAAGGATCTCATAGAGATAGAGCGCAAACTGCTGGGCGCGCAAGATAAGGCCCTGCGGTTGGAGCAGATGCTCTTTCTGGATATCCGCCAGCAGATCGGCGCGCAGCTTAGACGCCTGCAGGCTACCGCCCACGCTGTTAAGGCTGTGGATGCCCTTGCCTCGCTGGCGCTGGCCGCCGCGCGGCACGGCTACACGCGCCCCGAGATTACCGAGGATGGCGCGCTGCACATACAGAACGGGCGCCATCCGGTGGTAGAGGCCGCGCTAACCGGCGGCGCGCAGTTTGTGCCCAACGACACGGATATGGATGAGCGCGAGAACCGCATGCTCATCATCACTGGCCCCAACATGGCGGGCAAGAGCACCTACATGCGCCAGGTGGCGCTCATCGCCCTGATGGCGCACCTGGGCAGCTTTGTGCCCGCCCGGAGCGCCAGCGTCTGCCTCATCGACCGCATCTTTACCCGCGTGGGCGCATCTGACGATCTGGCCAGCGGCCAATCCACCTTCATGGTGGAGATGAACGAAATGGCACACATCCTGCTCAATGCCACGCCCAAATCGCTGGTGATACTGGATGAGATAGGCCGGGGCACCAGCACCTTTGATGGGCTGAGCATCGCCTGGGCGGTGGTAGAGTACCTGTGCGGGCAAGATGTGCAGGCCAAGACCCTCTTTGCCACGCATTATCACGAATTGAGCGAGCTGGAAGGCCGCCTGCCCGGCGTAGCCAACTTTCGCGTGGCCGCCAAAGAGCACGGGGAGGATATCATTTTTCTGCGCAAGATTGTGCGCGGCGGCGCGGATAAGAGCTTTGGCATTCATGTGGCGCGCCTGGCCGGCATGCCCCAGGCGGTGCTGCTGCGCGCCCAGGAAATACTGGCCCGGCTGGAAGCCGCAGATGTGAACCAGAGCGCCATCGGCCAAAACATCCTAGAGGAAGGCAGGCGGGAGAAGAGCGAGCAAGTGACGCTCTTTACATCCCCCGCCACCGCGCTGATTGAGGAACTGCGGGATACCGATGTGATGGCCATGACGCCCATGGAGGCCATGAACCTGCTCTTTGCCCTGCGGGAACGCGCCCGCAGAATGTGAGGGAGGGATGCCTGTGCAGCAGCGCGCGCGTATTGCACGCCTGCCCGAAGAAGTGGTGGGCAAGATTGCCGCGGGCGAGGTGGTGGAAAGCCCCGCTGCCGCCTTGAAGGAGTTGCTGGAGAACAGCATAGACGCGGGGGCCACGGCTGTCACCGTGGAGACGCGAGAAGGGGGTATCACTTACCTGCGCGTGACGGATAACGGCCACGGCATTACCGCTGAGGATGTGCGCATGGCCTTTGAGCGCCACGCCACCAGTAAAATACGCAGCGCGGAGGATCTGTTCGCCGTGCAATCCCTGGGCTTTCGGGGGGAGGCGTTGGCTTCCATCGCCGCGGTGGCCAAGGTGACGCTGACCACCCGCGCCCGGCAGGAGGATAGGGGAGTGCGCGTGCGGTACGAGGGGGGCGTCATGCAGGATATAAGGGATGCCGCCAGCCCGGAGGGCACCGCCATCATCGTGGAAGATCTGTTTTTTAATACCCCCGCGCGCCTCAAGTTTTTAAAAAAACCCGCCACCGAGGGCGCCAGGGTGGCGGATATGGTTTCGCGCATCCTGCTCTGCCGGCCGGATATCTCCTTTCGCCTGGTGCAAAACTACAAACAGGTCTATCACAGCCCGGGAGACGGCAAGCTGCTCAGCGCCATGTACGCCGTCTACGGGCGTGAGGCGGCGGCGCAACTGGTACCCGTGGCGGCGACGGATGGCGGCGTGCGGGTCTCGGGCCTGGTGGGCGTGGGGCCTGTGGCGCGAGGCAATCGCGCGCACCAAAGTTTCTTTATCAACGGGCGCTTTGTGCGCAGCCCCTTGCTCACCCAGGCGCTGGAGGCTGCCTGCAGAGAGCGCGTGGTCAACGGCCAGTTTCCCCTGTGCGCGCTGCACATCATCCTGCCCGCGGGCCTGGTGGATGTGAACGTGCACCCCAACAAGCTGGAGGTGCGCTTCAGCGACGAGGCTCTGGTAGCGCAGGCGGTATCCTGTGCGGTGGCTGACGCCCTGTGCCAGGGCCCCGGGCTTGGCGGCGCGCTGCGCCGCGCCTCTGCCGCGCCGCCCTCCCCCCCGGTTTCCCAGGCGTCGCCTCCGCAGGATGCGCCGTCCGCGCCCGCTCTGCCGCCGGAATCGCCGGAGACGGGGGCAATGCCCCCGCGCTTTGCGGATGTGGTGCAGAGCTTCTTTGCCGGGCTGGAAGCACCGCCTCTGCGCGTGCGGGAAACCGCCCGCTCTCTGCCGGGGCAGGCGCAGCCCCCGGCCTTTGCATCCCATTCGCCACAGGCCGCGCCCATCAGGGCACAACAGCCTGTGGCGGCGGCGGGGCCTGTATCTGTGCCCTTCCGGGTGATCGGCGTGGTTTTTCAAACCTACATTTTGGTGGAGTGCGGAGACGAATTGTTGCTGATCGACCAGCACGCGGCGCACGAGCGCATGCTCTACGAGCGCCTCACCCGATCGCTGGCGGATGGCACGGGCAGCCAGCAACTCTTGACCCCGTTGGTGGTGCGCGTGACCCCGGCGGAGCGCGACCGCCTGAACGCCTACATGGATGAGGTGCTGGCCACGGGTTTTGACTTGGATTTTTTTGACGATGAGACCGTGCGCATACGGGCTGTGCCCGTCATCCTTGGTGAGGCGGAGGCGGGCGGGCTCTTTACCGCCCTGCTTGACCAGCTGGGCACCTTGCGCGTGCTGGCCACTGCGCAGAAGCGGCGGGAGGCCATTGTGCAGATGGCCTGCAAAAGGGCCGTAAAGGGTGGCGACGCGCTGGATGGGCAGGAGATAGCGACGCTGCTGGCCCAAATGCGGGATAGCGACGCGCCGCCCACCTGTCCCCACGGCAGGCCACTGGTGGTCGTCATACCCAAGCGCGAGCTGGAGAAGCGCTTCAAGCGCATCGTATAAGCCGCCCATAACGGATGAGGAGGGAAACGCATGCGGATTACCGTCGCCGGGGCCGGGTATGTGGGCATGTCCATCGCGGTACTGCTCTCGCAGCGCCATACGGTGCGGGTGGTGGATGTGCTGCCGGACCGGGTAGAAAAGATCAACGCCGGGCAGTCGCCCATCACGGATGAAGATATTGAGGCCTACCTGGCCACGAAGACGCTGGATTTGACGGCCACTACGGATGCCGCGGCCTACGATGGGGCGGATTTGGTGGTGATCGCCACCCCCACCAACTACGATCCGCAGAAAAATTACTTCGACACATCCTGTGTGGAAGCGGTGATCGCTCAGTCCATGGCGCGCTTCCCCCAGGCCACGCTGGTGATCAAATCCACCGTGCCGGTGGGGTATACCGCCGCGGCGCGGGCCAAGTACGGCTGTGGCAACCTGCTGTTCTCGCCGGAGTTTTTGCGTGAGGGACGGGCGCTGCACGACAACCTGTACCCCTCGCGTATCATCGTGGGCACGCCTCAGGACGATCCGCGCCTGGTGGAGCGGGCGCACGCCTTCGCCGGCATGCTGCGCGACGGCGCGCTCTCGCCGGATGCGCCCATACTGATCATGGGGTTGACAGAGGCCGAGGCCGTCAAGCTCTTCGCCAACACTTTTCTGGCCCTGCGCGTGGCCTACTTTAACGAGTTGGATACCTACGCGGAGGTGCGGGGTCTGGATACGCGGCAGATCATCGAAGGGGTGGGGCTTGATCCCCGCGTGGGGGGGCACTACAACAACCCCTCCTTCGGCTACGGCGGGTATTGCCTGCCCAAGGATACCAAGCAGTTGCTGGCCAACTATGACCAGGTGCCCAACAACATCATCGGCGCCATTGTGCAGGCCAACCGCACCCGCAAGGATTACATTGCCAGGCGTATTTTAGAAAAAGCGGGCTTTCCGCAAAAAAAAGACCCGGTGGTGGGCATCTACCGGCTGACGATGAAGGCGGGGAGCGACAACTTCCGCCAATCCTCCATCCAGGGCGTGATGAAGCGCATCAAGGCCAAGGGCGTACGGGTGGTGGTCTACGAGCCCGCGCTGGCCGATCCCTACTTCTTTAATTCCCCCGTGGTGGCGTCTCTGGATGAGTTTAAGCGTCTCAGCGACGTCATCGTGGCCAACCGGTTCAACGAAGAGATCGGCGACGTGCTGGGCAAGGTGTACACGCGCGATCTGTTCTTTAGGGATTAAGCGGAGGCTTAGCATTTGTACTCGGCTCAAGCATGTGGTTTGCTACATATTGCGCCATGTAAATAATATAATTTATAAATGAAAAGAAGGAATGGCCGATGACATCTGGCAAAAGAACCGGCATCGTCCGGGCGGTAAAATTCGTTTTGTTTTCCATCAGTGCCGGCGCGCTGCAGGCGCTTAGCTTCGCGTTGCTGACGGAACTGGCAGGCTGGCCGTATTGGCCGTGTTACCTCGTCGCGCTGATCCTCTCGGTGCTCTACAATTTTACGGTCAACAGGCGGTTCACGTTCCGCTCAACGGCCAACGTGCCCCTGGCGATGCTCAAAATTGCCTTGTATTACTGCGTTTTCACACCGCTCTCCACATGGCTGGGGCAGGTGGCCGCCGACGCGCGGATCAATGGGTACTTGGTTCTCTTCATCACCATGGTGCTCAACCTGATCACGGAGTTTCTGTTTTGTCAGTTTGCGGTGTACCGGGGAACCATGGACACCATGGGCGCGGCGAAGCAGGCGGAGTAACGCGGCTACAATCTGAACACAGGATGCAAGTTCATAAAATTTTTCACGCATCCATGCCCCGCGTTTTCTTTAACCGCGCTACTTTTCGTAAGTGTAGCGCGCGATGATGCGCGGCATGTTGTCGTACAGGCCGCCAAAGGCATCCCCATAGACGCTGTACTGCTTATCAATCTGCCAAATGGTCTTCGAGCTGTTTTCCAGCAGCACAAGCTGCTCCTGGCCGTCGGTGCCCGCATCCATCTCCGCAATTTGCGGGCGTTCGCTGACAATGCGCCGTATGGTGCCCTTGCACACGTACACCGTGCCCTTTCGCAGCACGGGGTGGTTCACCAGATCCACGTAGTTGGCGCGGTCAAAGGGCCAGGCCTTGCGGGTATAGACCTCTGGGGGCGGCATGTAGTACATGATGTGGGTTACCACAGAATCCGCTCTGCCGGCGGCTTTGGCGCGCACGCGCACCTCGTTGTCGCCGATATCGGGGAAGCGGGCCACAAAGGAAAAGTTGCCATCCGCCTCCAGCGTGGCGGTGTCGATGCTGTCGTAGGGGGATTCGATGGTCACCTGCGCGCCCGGCAGCGTGCTGGCATAGATGCGCAGCGTGTTTTCAGTGGATGCTTCGCTGGGGGTATCCGCCGCCAGTTCCAGCGGTATCTCCTGTGGGTCGCGATAGAGCAGCAACTCCAGGTTGTTCTGGCGGTGATACTTGCTGCGCACCGAAATTTGCACCCTGTTTTCACCTATGGGCAGCACAGGCACGTTTTTACTCACCCGGCCGTTCATGTCGATCATGTCGGTCATGTTTTCGCCGTTGATGATCACCCGGCTGTTTTTTTCCACCTGGATGCGTATATCAAAGATGGATGTACTGACCTTGGCGAATATGGATTCCGGCCGGATCAGTTGAATGGGCGAAAGGGGCACATTGATGGTGTACTGTATGAGCCCCAGGCGCGTCTGCTCCCCGGTGGCGTACTTGACGTAGGGGGTCAGTGTCACGGTCATATCGTCGGTCTGCACGTTTTCCAAATCCTCAAACCAGGTGTAATCGGCTATTTGTATCTCCGCTTCCCCGCCTGTGACAGGGTAAGATTTTTGCAGTTCTTGTATAAAAATCTGTGTGCCCTCCTTGCCGGGGATAAGCACCGTGTGGGCCGCCACGCCATCGATGGTGGTGGGGAAAACCTCGGCCGGGGATGCCTGAGCCTCGCCGGTGGATGCCTCGCCGCGCCGCCCAACCATGGCGTTAAAGCCAAAGTAGCTGGCCGCCACCACCGCGGCCAGGCCCAGCACAAACAGCGCTGTCTGTATGTGCGCCCACGAGGCGGCGCTGTGGGTATGCGCCTTATAGGGTTTCACGGGGCGCGGCGACGCCTGCGTGCGGCCGCGGGTATAGGCGGTATCTACCGGTCTGCGCTGCCCGGCGGCCAGCAGCGCCTTTTGCTGCTCTGCGCCCATGGGGTCGTACACCGGCCCGTCGTAAGCCGGGTACGTATCGCTGCGCAGATCGCGGCAGGCATCGTACAGGTAAGGCGCGCTCTCATCCTGCGTGATTTGAAACGCTCTCTCCAACTGGTTGTAATAGGCCTCGCTGGCGGCGGTCTCTTTTCCGGCGCGTTGCTGCTGCAGCGGCTTGCCGTGGCGGGGCGGGCGGTGGCGGTGGCCCACCACGCGTTCCGTACCCGTACCGGCAAGCGCATCCAAATAATCGCGCTCACGCCGGGGCAGCAATGGGTCGGCATCCCATGCATTCGGCGGCGCGCCCGCTTCCTCCTCCGTCTCCATCTCAGGGCGCGGCTGCACCACCGGCGCGGTCTTTATGGCTTGCTTGGTTTCGCGCATGCGCTCGCGCAGCTGGGCCAGTTGCAGCTCTCCGCGCTTGCGGCGTTGCTTTAAATCTTCCATTTCCTTGCCCAGCGCATCCTGATCCGGGGGCTGGGGGATGGTCTCGTTTTCCGCATCCTCGTGAAAATGCATGTATACTTCATCCGGCTCCACGTCCCGCAGGGTTTCCTGCCAGGTAACGCGGGGGCTGGGCAGGCCGTGCGGGTCATGGGGCAACGGCTCGCCGCACTGAAAACAGCGGGGCAAGCTGTCCTGGTTCCAGCGACCGCACGCGGGGCACTTCATACCTACACCTCCTGCAATGAATATTTTATTCTTTCGCCGTTTGCGGGCAAAAATCCTGCCCATAAAACAATGGCTGACAAGCCGGGGCGCGGCATGGTATAATGCACACATCAAGTGTAGGGGGCGCGATATGGATCATTTTCGGGAAGAGATCGTCGTCAGGCGCAATCGGGGGCTGCAAAGCGCCCTGTACGCGCTGTGCTGGCTGGGCATTGTGTTTTTCGGTTTTGTGGCGCTCATCTATCTGCAGGGCACGGTGATGCAGCTTAACTTCAACATTCCGGGCATTGTCATCTTGCTGGTCAGCGGCGGCGCTGCGGTGCTGCTGTATCTAAGGAAGGATAACCTGCGCCTGGAGTACGAGTACACCTTTACCAACGGTGAGTTGGATTTTGCCATGGTGCTGGGTAACCGGCGGCGCAAAGAACTGGGCAGCATGCGCGTGCGCAACGTGGAGGCCTGCGGCTTGGTGGCGCACCCCAGCTTTCAGCGCTATATCACCATGCCCGGCATACGCAAGAACAATTGGTTTCTCAACCGGGGCGCCAACCTGTTCTATTTTTACTTTGTGAAAGATGGCAGCAAGCGCCTCATCGTCATTGAGCCGTCGCAAGAGATGGTGGCGCTCATCAAATCCTATGCCGCGCACAATGCGTTTCAAGGATAGCATACATGCAGGATGCTGTCTACCTCGACAATAGCGCCACCACGCCCGTGCTGCCGCAGGTGTGGGCGCGCGTGCAGGCCGCCATGGCCGAAGGGTATTTTAACCCGTCGGCTGCCTATGCCCCCGCGGCGGCGGCGGAGCGCGCCCTGGATGCCTGCCGTAGCGCCTTGCGCGGGGCCTTGGGCGCGCGGGATTACGGCGTCATCTTCACATCTGGCGGCACAGAAGCCGACGCGCTGGCTTTGCTGGGCCTGGCCGGGGCGCGGCGCGGGCCTATGGCGTTTTATTGCAGCGCGGTGGAGCACCCGGCTGTGCGCCAGGCCATGGCTGCGCTGGCTACCCACGGTCACAGCGTGGCGCAGCTGCCGGTGGATGAACGGGGCGTGCTGGATATCCGCCGCTGTGAGGCGGCGCTGGGCGAGGATGCGGCCCTGGTCAGTGTGATGCAGGTGAATAACGAGACTGGCGCGGTGCAGCCCCTCGCCGCTCTGCGGGCGCTGATGCGCGCGCGCTGTCCCCGCGCGTTGCTGCATGTGGATGGAGTGCAAGGCTTTTTGCGCGTGCCCATCGCTTTGCAGCGGGATGGGGTGGATATGTACACCTTAAGCGCCCACAAGGTGCACGGCCCCAAGGGGTGCGGCGCGCTGCTGGTGCGCCCCGGTGTGCGCTTGGCGCCCTTGATCCCCGGCGGCGGGCAAGAGGGCGGCCTGCGCGGCGGTACGGAAAACACGCCGGGCATCCTGGGGCTGCACGCTGCGGTGGATGCCCTGCGCGGCATGCCGGATTTGGCGGTGGCCCTGGCGGCCCGCAAGGCCAGACTGTGGATGCTCTTGCACCAAGGCGATGGCGCGTTGGCCGTGAACGGCCCGCTCCCCGTCGACGCGGAAAGCGCTCCGCACATCCTCAACGTCTCTTTCCCCGGCGTGGGGGGCGAGGTGATGCTGCACGCGTTGGAATCCCGCGGGGTGTATGTGTCTACAGGTTCAGCCTGCTCATCCCGACGCGAAAAGCACAGCGCGGTGCTTGCGGCCATGGGCCTGTCCGGGGATCGCCTGGATAGCGCCATCCGCTTTAGCCTTTCCCCTCTGAACACGGATGAGGAGATTGCCTTCGCCGCGCAGGCCGCGCTGGCGCTCTATGCCCAACTGAAGGATTACAGGAGGCGTTGATATGCGCAGTCTGCTGTTGGTGCGCTTTGGTGAGGTGCATCTAAAAGGCCTCAACCGCCCTTACTTTATGCACGCGCTACTGCGCCACATCCGGCGGGCGGTGGCGGATGTGGGGGGTGAGGTATGGCTTTCGGATAGCCGCATCTTTGTCTCGGGCGCGGATGACATGGAGGAATGCGCCCGGCGGGTGTGCCGGGTGTTCGGCGTGCACTCCGTCAGCCCCGCGCTGGAGATGGAGAAGGATGACTTTGCCGCCATCTGCGAGCAGGCGGTGGGATTGCTGCGCCCGCTCGGCGGCACCTTCAAGGTGGCGGCCCGGCGATCCGATAAGCGCTATCCTTTGGATTCCCCGGCCATCAACGGCAAGATAGGCGCTTATGTGCTGGCAAAACTGCCGCACCTGGCGGTGGATGTGCACGCGCCGGATCACCGGCTGGATGTGGAGATACGCGATAAGGCCTACTTGTATGTCACCCGCATGCCGGCGGTGGGCGGCCTGCCCATGGGCACCAACGGCAAGGCCTGCCTGCTGCTATCCGGGGGCATCGACAGCCCGGTGGCGGGTTTCATGGTGGCCAAGCGCGGCGTGGCGCTGACATGCGTGCACTTTCACTCCTTTCCTTACACCAGCGAGCGCGCCAAACAAAAGGTGGTGGATCTGGCCAAGGTGTTATCCGGTTATTGCGGGCCGGTGCGCCTGCACGTGGTTCCGTTTACCCATATCCAGATGGATATCCACCGACTCTGTCCCGACAACCTGGGCACCCTGGTGATGCGCCGGTTTATGATGCGCATCGCCCAGCGCGTGGCCTTGACCGAGGGCGCGCAGGCCCTGGTGACCGGGGAGAGTATCGGCCAGGTGGCGAGCCAGACCATGGAGGCCCTGGCCTGCACCAACGAAACGGTGACGCTGCCCGTGTTTCGGCCCCTGATAGGCTTTGACAAGAGCGAGATTGTGGAGAGAGCCGAGACCATCGGCACCTACGCCCTTTCATCCCTGCCCTACGAGGATTGCTGCACCGTATTTACCCCCCGCCATCCCGTCACCCATCCTAAGCCCGAAAAGGTGGCGCAAGCCGAGGCCGCGCTGGATGTGGAAGCGCTGGTGGAAGAGGCGGTGGCGGGGATTGAACTGGTGGAGACCGGCGCTACGGGCGCGGAATAAAAGGGATTGTGCAGGGCGCATGCCGCCACACTGCGGAAAAGCACACAAACAAGGCGATCAATTCAAAATATTTGGAGACCATCATACGCCCTTTTTTTCTTTGTAACCAAAGAAAAAGAGCATATAATTCAGCAAACAAAACAATTTTTTTGCTCTTACGGCGCCAGCCCTTCCAGCGCAGCCTGGGCCAGCATCAGCGCGCCGATGCCGCCTGCGTTGTCGCCCAGCCCCGGCGGTACGATGTACGTTTCGATATGCTCCAAAATGGCGGCGTGCTGTACATAGCCGTTCAGCAGGCGCAGAATCTCTTTGTGTATCATGGAGAACAGGTGCAGCTGATGCATCACGCCGCCTCCCAGCACGATGCGCTGCGGGCTGAGCAGCAGGATGGTATCCACGCACGCCTGGGCGAGATAGTGGGCCTCCAGCGCCCAGGCCGGGTGGTTGGCGGGCAGCTCGCGGGCGGGTTTGCCCCAGCGCTTCTCAATGGCCGGGCCCTTGGCCAGGCCTTCCAAGCAACCCTTGTGGGAGGGGCAAAAACCATCGGGCGTGGGGTCATCCGGGTGCGCGCGCAGCAACACGTGCCCAGCCTCCGGATGCAGCAGGCCGTGCAGCAACCGCCCATTTACAATCACCCCGCCGCCTATGCCTGTGCCCACCGTGTAGTACACGCAGTGGGCCAGCCCACGGGCCGCGCCCAGGCGTACCTCTGCCAGTGCGGCGGCGTTCACATCCGTATCAAAGCCCACGGGCACGCCCAGAGCATCCGCCAGCGTGCCGCGCAGGTTAAAGTTGCGCCAGGACAGTTTGGGCGTGCTGGTGATGTATCCGTACAGCGGATCCGCCGAATCCAGCGCCACCGGGCCAAAGCTGCCGATGCCGAGGGCCTGTATGCCCTGCCGCTTAAAAAAATCCACAAGAGCGGGCATGGTCTCTGCCGGGGTCAGGGTGGGGAAGGATTCGCGCCGTTCTATGCGCCCATCCTCGCCGCCGATCAGGCACACCATTTTGGTGCCACCGGCCTCCAATCCGCCTAAGCGCATGACAAACACCCCTCTGTGAAAAAATCTTTGTGCTTTAGCATAGCATAGCCAAGGGAAAAAGTAAACCGTGGGTTGACAAAAGCGGGCCTTGCGCGTATACTGATTGAAACAAGTCAATCATTGATTGATGTCAATCAAAAAAATGGAGGATACCTCATGTCCCGTATCAGCAAGGCACCGGAAGAGAGAAGGCAAGAACTGATAGAGGCCGCGGGTACACTCTTTCGCACCCAGGGCTACGAGCGCACCATGGTCAGCGACATCGTGCGGCAGGTGGGTGTGGCGCAAGGGCTGTTCTATTATTACTTTGAATCCAAGCAGGATATCTTCCGCGCGGTGATGGATCAGTTCATCGGCGTCAAGCTGGAACAGCTTGCGGGCATGCTGCGGGAGGCGAGCGTTTCGCCCCTAAAGCGCATCCACCAGGTGCTGCAGGTCGTCGCCGGGTTTTTGCGCGAGATGGAGGATTTTCGTCCCCACACCGAGGGGGGGATGGATAGTGAGATGTACCTGCGCCTGCACACCCATGTTATGGAGATGATGGAGCCCTTTGTGACGCAGGTGCTCGGCGAGGGCAATCTTCAGGGCGTGCTGGATGCGCCATACCCGCAGCACATGGCGCGCTTCATGCTATCCGGCTTTGTGGGGGTAGAGAGCATGCCCGGCGCGCCTCAGTCTGCAGAGATGATGACCCTGGTACTGCGCATGATGGAGAGGCTGCTGCGCCTGCCCCAGGATACCCTGCACATGGAAGAGGGCGGCGAAGATGGCTGATATTGAACTGCGGGATGTGTGCAAGTACTATCGTGTGGGCGAGACGGATATTCGCGCGGCGGATCATGTCAGCTTTACCGTGCGCCAGGGGGAGTTTGCGGCGGTGCTAGGCCCAAGCGGCGCGGGCAAGACCACGGTGCTCAACTTGCTGGGGGGTATGGATAGGGCCACCAGCGGTGAGATATGGGTGGATGGGCGGGATATCGTGCCCCTGAATGAGAAGCAGCTCAATCTATACCGGCGTTACGATGTGGGCTTTGTGTTTCAGTTTTACAATCTGATGCCCAATCTGACCGCCTTGGAGAATGTGGAGCTTGCCCGCCAGGTATGCAAAAAACCCCTGGATCCGCAGGATATGCTCTGCCGTGTGGGCTTGGGCGAGCGCATGCACAACTTCCCGGCCCAACTCTCCGGCGGCGAGCAACAGCGCGTGGCCATCGCCCGGGCGCTGTGCAAGAATCCATCCCTGCTGTTATGCGACGAACCCACCGGCGCGCTGGATTCTGAAACGGGCCGCATGGTGCTCACCCTGCTGCGGGATGTGGCGGCGGATATGGGCATGACTTTGATCATCATCACCCACAACGCGGCCATCGTACCAGCGGCTCAGCGGGTCATCCGCATGCGCAGCGGGCGCGTGCACGGTGTGGAGATAAACGACAGGCCCGTGGCCATGGAGGATGTAGCGTGGTAGCGCGGGGCATCAGCCCCCTGGGCCGTAAGCTGTTGCGCGATGTGCGCCAGGGGTGGAAGTCTTTTTCGGCGGTATGGCTCATCTGTACCCTGGCCGTCACACTCTACGTGGGCATAGACGCCACCTGGCGAGGCATGCAGCGCAACCTGGATGCACAGTTCACCCAGAGCAATATGGCGGATATATGGGTGCGCGGCCCCATCAGTGATCGCGGCGCGCGCGATCTGGCCAAGCTGCCGGGTGTGGATAGGGTGCAGCGACGGGTCAGCGTAGAGGGTAAGGCCAAGGCCCTGCAAGGGGAACCCGTGGTGGCGCTTTTAATGAGCGAGGGCGAGGCAGTGCTGGATAAACCGTTCGTCATCCAGGGCACGGGCTTTGCACCGGGGCGCAAGAACCAGTGTGTGCTGCAAGAACGCTTTGCCCTGGCCCACGGCCTGGGGATAGGCGATACCCTGCGGGTGGATGTGGGGGGCCAATGGGTAGACATGACCATCTGTGGCCTGGGTACGCTGCCCGAGTATGTGGTGACCGGCTATGGCGGCGAGTTTGGGCCTAATCCCTTCCGTTTCGGCTACGGGGTGGTATCGCCTGGCACCCTGGGGGATGTGCCCTACGGTGAGGCGTGCCTGGCGATCGCCCCCGGCGCGGATGCGGCGGCGGTAAAGGCGGCGGCGCAAGATCTGCTGGCCGATCAGCAGGTTGTGGCGCTGGGGCGCGAGAATATTGCGGGCATCAAGATGGCCATGGATGAAGCCCAGCAGATACGCGCCTTGGGGGCCATTTTTCCTGCCGTGTTTTTTGTCATAGCGGCCCTCATCACATGGACGACCATGGGCCGCCTGGTGGAAAACCAGTGGCTGCAGATCGGCACGCTCTTCGCGCAGGGGTATGGGCGCGGCGCGCTGATGCTGCACTACGGCAGCTATGGCCTGCTCATAGCTGCCGCCGGGGCTTTGGCGGGCTTGGCAGGGGCATGCCTTGGCATTGCGCCTTTGCTGATGAATATGATAGGTTCTATTTATACATTGCCGGGGGGCACATTCCTGTTGACCCCTGGCGTAGCGCTGGGCATTGCTGGGGTGTTGGCCCTCATCACCGGCGGCGCTAGCCTGCTGAGCGCCGCCAATGCCCTGCGGCAGGTTCCGGCGGCGCTGCTGCGGCCCCGCCCACCCGGCAAGGGCCGCAGGATACTGTTGGAGAAAGTGCCAGGCATCTGGCGCCGCCTGCGTTTCAGCGACAAGATGATTTTACGCAACCTGCTGCGCAGCCCGGCGCGCATGGCCATGGGCTTGGTGGGTGCGATGGGTTGTGCGGCCATGATGCTGACCGGCTTTGGCATGCGTGATTCTGTGGACTACGTGATGCGCAATCATTACACCCGCACCATGCACTACGATGCCCGCGTCACCTTGGGACAGGATGCCCCGCCGGGTTACGCCCGGGCCGTGGCGCTGCGCGCCGGGGCCACAGAGTTGGAGGAAGAGATGCTCACTACCTGCGAGGCCTTGGTACAGGGCGAATGGCAGGTAAAACGCGTGTTTGTACTGGCCGATGATCACGACATGATCAATCTGACCGACGCCGCGAACCAGCGCAGCGCCCTGCCGCCGGCGGGCGTGGCGCTGAGCCAGAAGACCGCGGAGGATATGGGCCTGGGCGTGGGCGACACCATCGCCCTGCGCCTGCCGGGGGAACGGGAGGTAACCGCTTCCGTCGCGCGGCTGGTGGATGTGCAGCTGGATCAGGGCATCTATATGTCGAAAACAGCCTGGAAGGCGCTGGATATGGCGCCTTGGCGCGCTACCGCCGCGCTACTGCGCGGCCCGGCGCTGGATTTGGCTGCGGCCGAGGCCATGGATGGGGTGGAATGGGTGCGTACCCTGACACAGGAAGAGGAAGGAAACGCCGCTGTGCTGGATGTGATGGATTTGGTGGTGTACCTGATGGTGCTCTTCTCAGGCATGCTGGCCTTGGTGGTGCTCTATAACCTGGGGCAACTCAATTTTTCCGAGCGCGTACGCGAGCTGGCCACCCTGATGGTGCTGGGCTTTACTCACCGCGAGATCAAGCGCCTGGTGCTTCGCGAGAACCTGATCATCGCCTTTGTGGGTCTACCCATAGGCCTTGGCCTGGGGCCAGGCCTGCATCAATGGGTGCTGGCCGCCGG
>JAITTS010000010.1 GCA_031286995.1 Oscillospiraceae bacterium | reverse complement strand
CAGAAAGCGCCAGCCCTGCTTTTCGGCTACGGCGTAGGCGTAGAAGGCATCCAGCATCAGGTACGCGCCCCAGCCAATGGCCAATAATGTTAAAAAGAAGGATAGACCGGTGATTAGCCACAGCAGGGGCAGACCCAGCGTGGCCAGTACAAACAGCAGGGGTACAAAGTGGCGCAGGCCCATGGCCCCGGGGCACAAGTACATGGTCACCACGTTCCACAGCCCGTTTTGAAAACCCATTTTCATGATGCCGCCCAGGGTATCCCGGCAATAGTAGGTGCAGCGGATGGCCGGATCCAGGTATACTTTGCCGCCGTGCTTGCGGATGCGATAGTTCAGCTCGTTGTCCTGGTTGCGGGTCAGGCGCTCGTCATAGAGACCGATACGGTCAAACAGATCCCGCCGGAAGGCCCCGAAGGGCACCGTATCCACGTAACCGGCCTGCGCGCCCAGGCGAAAGTGGGCGTTGCCTACCCCAAATACCGTGCACAGGGCGCCAGCGATGGCCTGACCCGTGTAGCCCCGACCGCGCGTATCCCATACGCCGCCTGCGTTGTCGCAGGGCACGCGCAGCAGGGCCTCAATGGATTTGGATACGTAATCCGCCTGATAGATGGCGTGGGCATCCAGACGCACGATGTAATCCGTAGTGCAGGCATGGATGCCGATGTTCATGGCATAGGGCACGGTTTTGTTTGGATTGTGCAGCACGCGGATTTGCGGGATGGCTAGGGCGGCTTGCTGCAAAAAGGCCGCAGTGCCGTCGGTAGAATGCCCATCCACAAACAAAATCTGCATCTTTTCAAGCGGATAATCCTGCTGTAATATGGATTGCAGGCAATCCGCAATGTATTTTATCTCGTTGCGCAGGGGGATGACCAGCGAAACAGAGGGCAGCGTATCGGTGGGCACGCGCTCACATCCTTGCCGAATGATCCTCTACATTATAGCATAGATGGTACCCGCACACAAACCGGCGTGGGCAGAGCGCTGCGGCTGGGGTTGCTTTCTTCTCTCAAATGTGTCATAATATAGAAGAAGCAAGGATAAATATTACAAAAATGTTAAAATAACATTGACAAATTCAAAATTTCGTAATAAAATAATGCCACATCCAAGAAAGAGGTGGCGCGCATGCTCAAAGCGGATCGGCGTTTCCGGCAAAATCTATGGCGTCTAGGGGCGGTCTGCGCATTGATGCTTTGTATGCTTTGGGTTGTGGCGCCTGTCCCTGCCTTGGCGGGGGATAAGGCCACGGCAAACGGTCATGTATACTTTCGCAAAGGGCCTGGCACCAACTATGAAATTTTGCTGGTGCTCGCGCCAAACGCCAAGCTGGATTTGATCAGCCAAGAGGGTGACTGGTACAAGGCCACCTACGGCAAAAAGACGGGCTATGTGCGCCAGGATGTAATCACCCTGGTAGGCAAAGGCAGTGCGTCCGTGGCGCCTGCGACCACCAACTATCGTACGCTATCCAAGGGTGACACGGGGGATGACGTGTTTCGCCTGGAGGAGGCCCTCATCTTTAACGGTCACTTCGATTTGATGCCCGATAAAAAATTTGACGAGACCACCGAGAACGCGATTAAGGCGTATCAGAAGGCCAAGGGCTTGAAAGCGGATGGCATTGCCGGGCAAAAGACGCAGGAACTGCTGTTTATGGGTATCGCCAACTCGAATGGCGGCAATGGCAACGCCTCCGTCTCCACCACCGACGGATCGGAGACCCTGATTGTGGTGGATGACGGCACCCTGCGCCTGGGCAGCAAGGGCGAGGCGGTGCGCACGCTGCAGAGCCGCCTGCAACAACTGGGCTACCTGGCGGGCAAGGTGGATGGCAGCTTTGGCACGGCCACCGAGGTCGCGCTGAAGGCTTTTCAAACGGCCAACAAACTATCCAGCGACGGCGTGGCGGGTTCGGCGACCCAGCAGGCGCTGTACGCATCATCCGCCAAGGCGGCCAGCGGCGGGCAGACCACGACCCCGGTTGCCAGCGGCGCGCTGAAGGAGGGCAGCAGCGGGGATGCGGTGAAGCAGATGCAGACCACCTTGAAAAACTTAAACTACTACACTGGCAGCCTGACGGGCAACTTTGGCCCCATCACCACCCAAGCCGTGCGCGATTTTCAGCGGGCAAACAGCCTCACCGCCGACGGCATAGCGGGCAGCGGCACCTTGAACAAGCTCTACAGCGGCAATGTCGTGGCCAAGGGTGGCAAAGTCACATCCTCTGGCACGAATAACGCCAGCGCGGGCAGTGGGCCGCGGGCATCCAGCGTCATCATGGCCAACTGGTACACCAGCATCCGTACCAAGTACAAGGCGGGCACCGTGGTGACGATTTACGATTTTCACACGGGCCTCAGTTGGCGCTGCCGCTTTATGAGCAACGGCAAGCACGCGGATTCGGAGCCTTTGACGGCCAGTGATACCACCACCATGGTCAAAGCCTTTGGCGGCAAGCATACCTGGAATCCCAAATCGGTCTGGGTGACCATGCCGGATGGCAAGACCTACATCGCATCCATGCACGACATGCCCCATCTTACAGGCAGCATCAGGGATAACAATTTTGACGGTCACCTGTGCATCCACTTCCCACGCGAGATGAAAGAAGCGGAGGAGACCGGCCCCTACGCCGTATCCCATCAAGAGGAGATTTTGGCAGGGTGGGCACAGACCAAAAAGATGGCGAATTAGGGATGCATCGCACGCACAACCATGGCGTAGAGCGGCACGCGCTCTGCGCCATGGTTTGATATGGATGCGTTTACCACACCGGCAGGCTGTGGGGCACGGGCTGCCCGGCTGCCCGGCTGGCCGGGGCATCCAGCAGGCGCTGATTTTTGCTGCCCCGAAAGCGCAAATTCAGTGTGCGCTGAGCCTCAATGAAAGGGCCATCCACCACCACATCCACGGCGCAAAGCAGGGCCAGCACATCCGGGTCGCTCTGCCCCAGCATCTCTTCCCAGGTGTAGCCGGTGTAAAGCCACACATTCTTGCCCAGGGCATGGCTCCCCTGGGCCAGGGCCAGGCAGGGCACAGGCTGCAGCAACGGCTCTCCGCCCGATAGGGTTATGCCGCTGAGCAGCGCGTTGCCACGCAGCAGGGTCAGCAACCTCTCCGTGTCGTCCGTGTACCCGCCCGCCGGATCGTGAGAGGCGGGGTTGTGGCAACCAGGGCACCGGTGCGCACAGCCCTGCACAAACACCGCCAAACGCAGGCCCGGGCCATCCACGATGGAATCCACCACCAGACCGGCCAAGCGAATTTCCATAACAACCTCCCGGGATCAGGCATCCTTGGTGCAGGATGCGGTGATATTATGTTTCACTCTGTCGTGCTCTTCGGCGCGTTTGCCGTTGTTGAACTTATCCAGCGTACCCACCAGATAACCGGTGATGCGGCGGATGCGCTCGAAGCGGCGGTTGCCTTCCTCCCGCCCGCACTGCGGGCAGGTGTCGTCGATGATGCCGTTAAACCCGCATACCGGGTCTCTATCCACCGGATGATTAATGGAACCATAGCCTATGCCCGCGTCGTGCATGGCGCGCACCACGGTCTCAAAGGCATCCAGGTTTTGGGTAGGGTCACCGTCCATCTCAATGTAGGTGATGTGTCCGGCATTGGTCAGCTCATGGTAAGGGGCCTCCAGGGTGATCTTGTCGAGCGCGGTGACGGGGAAGTACACCGGGATGTGGAAGCTGTTGGTGTAGTAATCCCTGTCTGTCACACCGGGTATCACGCCGTAACGTTGGCGGTCAATGCGCACAAAGCGGCCCGAGAGGCCTTCGGCAGGGGTGGCGATCAGGGTGTAATTCATTTGGCGCTCTTGGCTCAGCCTATCCATGCGGGCGCGCATATGGCCGACGATCTCTAGCCCCAGGTTCTGGGCGGCGGCGCTTTGGCCGTGATGGGCGCCGAGCAGGCAGGTAAGCGTTTCGGCCAAGCCGATAAAGCCCATGGAGAGGGTGCCTTGCTTGAGTACCTCGCCCACCTCGTCATCCCAATCCAGCTTGTCGCTGCCCAGCCATACGCCCTCCCCCATCAGGAAAGGGAAGTTGCGCACGCGCTTGTGGGCCTGGATCTGGTAGCGCTCATCCAATTGAGCGATCACCAGGTCTATTTTGCGATCCAGCTCTTCAAAGAACACTTGCACATCCTTGTTGGCGCGTATGGCCAGCCGCGGCAGGTTGATGGATGTAAAGGATAGGTTGCCCCGGCCGTTGCAAATTTCGTTTTCAGGATCGTACACATTGGCGATTACCCGGGTGCGGCAGCCCATGTAGGCGATCTCTGTTTCCGGGTGGCCGGGCTTGTAGTACTTTAGGTTGAAGGGCGCGTCAACGAAGGAAAAGTTGGGAAACAGGCGCTTGGCCGATACCCGGATGGCCAGGCGATACAGGTCGTAGTTGTGGTCACCGGGGTTGTAACTGATGCCTTCCTTCACCCGGAAGATTTGGATGGGGAAGATGGGCGTCTCCCCGTGACCCAGGCCACGCTCTGTGGCCAGCAGCACGTTGCGGATGACCATACGCCCCTCCGGGGTGGTATCCATGCCATAGTTGATGGAGGAAAAGGGCGTCTGTGCCCCGGCGCGCGAATGCATGGTGTTCAGGTTATGGATGAAGGCCTCCATGGCCTGAAAGGTACGTTTATCTGCCTCCTTGATGGCATGATCCTGTGCGAAGCGCTGGATGCGCAAGGCGGTCTCTTCATCCGCGAACTTGCGCAGATAAGGCAGCTCCGCCGCATCATAGGCGTCGTGATCTTCCAGGGTGGGGCACAGGCCCTCGTTGTTTTCCAGCGCGGTGAGGATATCTTTGGCGATGGTGGCCGCATCCTGCACGCCGGCCAGCAGTTCCAGCGCGCTGGCCAGGTGGCTCCGGTAGCACTTGATGAAGGTTTTGCGCACGCCAGGGGCCATGCCGTAGTCAAAGTTACAGACGCTTTGCCCGCCGTGTTGATCATTTTGGTTGGATTGAATGGCGATGCAAGCCAGCGCGGAGTAACTGTAGATGTCGTTGGGCTCTCGCAGCACACCGTGACCGGTGCAAAAGCCATTTTGGAACAACTTGAGCAGGTCAATCTGTGTGCAGGTGGTGGTCAGGGTTAAAAAATCCAAGTCATGGATGTGGATGTCGCCGCTGCGGTGGGCCTCTGCATGCTCGGGGTTGAGCACGTACATATCATAGAATTGTTTGGCGGATTCACTGCCGTACTTGAGCATGGTGCCCATAGCGGTATCCCCATCAATGTTGGCATTTTCGCGCTTGATATCGCTGTCAAAGGCATCTTTAAAGGTAATCTCTTCAAAGATTTTCATCAGGCGGGTGTTCATCTCGCGCACGCGGCTGCGTTCCGCACGGTAAAGGATGTAGGCTTTGGCGGTGCGCACAAAGCCCAGGTCTATCAGCGTGCGCTCCACGGCATCCTGCACCTCTTCCACGGTGGGCACGCCGATAGCCTCGCTGTTGGCCAGACCCGCCGCGACCTGCCGCGCCACATCGTGCGCGACATCGCGGCCCTTTGCGCTGCCGGATGCTTGAAAGGCCTTGTATATCGCATCCTCAATCTTTTGCAGGTTGAAGGCGACCTCGCGCCCGTCACGTTTTTTAATGGTACTGATCATGGGGAACCCTCCTTATGTGGATGTGTGGCGGTCTATCATACAGCGCGGTGCGCAAAAATGGCGTCTCTGATACCCCCAGCCCTTGTGGTATGGAAAGAGAGCAACAACATTATATGGTGGTGCAGCCTGTTTGTCAATGGATTAGAAGGTGATTTGTATAATTTTTGCTTTTAGAAAACAGGATTAAAAATAATAAAAGTTATTGTTATCGTTAATGCGCTACAAATCCAAAATAGTGCGAGGGAATGAACACATTTTGGCGCTATTTTGGTCATGCTAGAGAAGCGAGGGGGATGAACAGGGCGTGAAAGGGCTTGCAGGCAGTTTTGGTGGTATGGCGCTCTACTTTGCTGCGGAGTATCTGGCCACCTCCGTCTATCACAGCGGGGTCGCGCTGTTCTACCGGGCCAAAGGATTTTCTCTGACGCAGATCAGCCTGCTGATGGGCGCGGTACCTCTTGTGGGCGCGGTGGCGCATCCCTTGTGGGGTATGCTGGGGGATCGCTGCGCGCGCAAGAACACGGTGCACCGCATCTTGCTGCTTGGCGCGACCATCGCGCTGGCGTGCTACGCCCTGCCCCGCACCGCAGGGGGCATGCTGCCGGTGGTCTGTGCCTACGCCTGCTTCGGGGCGGCCATTACCCCCATGTCCGAGACGATCGCGCTGGAGGGCCTGACGCGTTTGGGCAAGGGTTTTGGCCCGCTACGCCTGTGGGGCACCCTGGCCTTTGGGGCGGGGGCTTGGGCAAGCGGCGCGGCGCTGGGGGGGCGCGCCGCTTGGTTTGCGTACCTGGCTGCGGGGCTTACTGGCATGGCGGCGGTGGTATCCTTGGCGCTGCCGCAGGTGCCGGGGCATCAGCACGGTGGAGAACGGGTGGGCTGGCGGCCCCTGCTGCGAGATAAGCGCCTGCGATGGCTGCTGGCGTTGGCCGCGGCATTGCAGTGCAGCCAAGGGATGTATTTCACCTTTTACCCCAGCCTGTTTACGGATGTGTGGGGGGGCAGCACGGCGTTGTACGGGCTCTCCATGCTGCTTTCCACGCTTTCGGAGGTACCCTTTCTGTTCTGCGCGGATAGGTTGTTTCAGCGCTTGGGGGCAGGCCGATTGCTGGTGCTGGCAGGGTGCGCCATGACCTTGCACTGGTTGCTTGTTGCCCTGGCCCCGGGCCTGGGCCTGCTGTTCGCCACCCAAGCATTGGGGGGAGGGGGTTTGATCGTGCTCGGCTTTACGATGACGCGCCACGTGCAGCTGGCGGTGCCGCAAGAGCTGCGCGCCAGCGGGCAGATGCTGGTGGCGCTGGTGGGCTTTGGGGTGGCGCGCACGCTGTCGGGTCTTGCGGGGCGCTGGCTGATATCAGCGCTGGGCAGCCCCAGAGCGGTATTTTGGGCGATGGCCGCGTTGGCGGCGGGGGCGGTGCTGCTGCTGGGGAAAAAGGTGTGGGGGAGTGCGCCGCAGGGCGGCGCGCATGCAGAAAAATAATAGAGGGAAGTTGATCTTTACTTTTTTTCATATTACGACAAACGCAATTGTTGCGGATGGGGCTGGCGCCGATAGCAGAGCATCTGCCGGATGATCCTTTTCAATGGGTATGGCTTTTGCCCATTGTGATAATGATTTCGGCGTTCCGTCTCCTATGGAGCGCTTATCCAAAAGGCAGAAAGCGAAGCAAAGATCCTGCATTGCACTTTATTCAAAGTCTGTAAGCGAGATAGAACAAGCCGATCACAGCGTCATGCGATCACTAAAAAAGCCCAAACGGGTCTCATTTGCGGGTTCACCAAAGCGGCCATGACGACTTGCTTGTACATAGCCCTCCATGCGATTGTTTTTTTCATCTGTTCAGGCAGGCGCTGCTGCATCTTTGGGATGCCGGATGCCGTCTGCCCGATATCTCGCGCCGGCGGTCATTCAAAAATAGTTGCGCAAGCGTTTCAGCGGCCGCTGAACCTGCCAGAGAAAGCCCTGGCCTACAAAAACAAATCCTGCATCAGCTTGCGCCCGGTGACCGTGGCGAAATAGCGGTTGTACACATCCTTCGGGGGTTCTTGGCAGCGCCCCTCGGAAAGATCCACCAAGAAGGTGGATTCTATCAAAATTTGCAGATCCAGGTTATTATCCATCTCTTCAAAATAGCTGTTGCACTGGCCCACCAAAAAGGCTACGCGCTCAATGTAGCGGTCGTAACCCAGGCGGTGCAATAACTCGCGTACCATGGGTTCGCCATAGCGTTTCTGCATGTCGCCATCCCACTTGCCCTCTTTATCCAGCCCTTCGGGCAGGGCGATGCCATGCAAAATACCCGCCGCCCGCAGGGCGCGCAGGGCGTCGCCCTTCAGGCCCTCCAGATCGCCGATGACGCTGCAATAGACGTACACCTTCATGGCGCGATCCACCTGCGCGTGGTCATGCCCCAGGATGCGGATCATTTCGCTCAAAACCTGGCTGATCATTCAAAAACACTCCTTTGCCTTGGGGATGGGGTGATGAGGCTACGCGGTCTCACCTGTGGGGCCGATCTCGGTGCCCAACGGAGAGGTGCAGTGTGGGCACCGGGTGGCCAGCGGGTCTACCTGCATGCGGCAGAAGGGGCACAGCCTGGGTGGCGCGGCAGCGGATGCGGGCTTGCGGCGCAGCAGCTTGTTGGCATAGCGCAAAAAGATGAAGATGCAGAAGGCCACCAGAAAAAAGTCGATCACATTCTGCAAAAACATGCCGTAACTGAGCACCGGCGCGTTCGCGCTCTGGGCCGCGGCCAGCGTGGGGTAGGCCTTGCCATCCAGCGACAGAAAGACCCCCGAAACATCTATGCCGCCTGTGATGCGACCGAGCAGCGGCATGAAAACATCCGATACCAGCGAGGATACAATTTTGCTGAACGCCCCGCCGATGACCACGCCCACCGCCAGATCAATCGCGTTGCCTTTGATGGCAAATTCTTCAAATTCCTGCATCAGGCCGCGGGCCTTCTCCATAGGCAGGCGGATGCGCCTCATCCCTCCTCACCGCCCGCCTGAAAGGATAACGCACCCCAGGATACCACAGATACCTCCAGCGGCAGGCCGATGCGCGCCAGACGCGCCAGGGTATCTGGCATCAGCCGATAAAAGATCTGCGCATAGTCGGATTGTACGGAAAGCCGCAACGTCACCTCGTGCCGCAGGCGAAGCTGCGCCAGGGCGGGGGCAGCCTTCTCCAGTGCCGCAAGCAGCGCCTGCATGCGGGGATCCAGCCCTTCGTTATCCGCGAGCTGCACCTCATAACACCAGCAATCCTCTTGGCTGACCACGGGCGGCAAACGATTGAGCAATTCACCCTTTACGCGGGTATCGGTGCTCAGCAGGCCCAGCGCGTCGGATATGTCATCAAAACGGAGGGCCTCCCCGCTGATGGTCAGGGATAGTTCCCAATTGGGCGCAGAAGCGCCCGCTTCCGTTGCCACACGCATCTCCCTTCTCCGCAACAGGCTTACGGCAATGCCCGCCCCTTACCGACGGCTACCCTTTGTAATAAAAGTATATCACGCCTGAGCGCGCAGGGCAAGGGTTCGCTTCAGCCAGGCGAGCACATCCTCGTAGACCTGTTCGCGGCCCAGTTCATTGAGCATCTCGTGGCGGCCCTGCGGATAAAGCCTGCAGGTGACATCGCGCACGCCCGCGCGGCGCAGAGCATGCTCTACCCAGGCGACGCCACGGCCCATGCCGCCCACAGGATCCATCGCGCCAGAGAAAATGAGCACCGGCAATGCCTGGGGCACCCCGGCCGCCCAGTCTCTGCGGTTGGTCTCTGCCATACCCGCCAGCAGATCCCGATATCCTGTGGCGGTAAACATGTAACCGCAGGCTGTATCCGCGATGTAGGCATCCACCTGAACCGGATCGCTGCTGAGCCAATCCGCAGGCGTGCGCGCAGGGGCAAAGGGGCGATTGTTCGCCGAAAAAGCTAGGGTGTGGAGCAGCTTGCTGGGTTTATAGCGGGGCAAAAGCAACGCCTGCAACCCTGCCAGCGCTCGCCCCAGGGGCAGCGTGGGGTTGGGCCCGGCTGTGCCGGAGAGCACCACGCCCGCCAATCGCTGCCCGTAGCGGGTGATGTAGCTGCGCGCCAGCATAGAGCCCATGCTGTGCCCCAGCAACGCCACGGGCAGACCGGGGTGCCGGGCGCAGGCGTAGGCGCGCACATCCTCCAGATCATCCACCACTCTGTGCCAGCCATCCTTTGGGTAGAAGTAACCGTACTTTTCCGGCAGCGCGGACTTGCCGTGCCCCGCGTGGTCGCAGCCATAGACCGCCACGCCCTGATCCGCCAGAAAGCCGGCAAAAGCATCGTAGCGCGCGATGTGCTCCGCCATGCCATGCGCGATGATCAGCACCGCCCAGGGATCATCCGGCGCCCAGGCCCGCAGATACAATCTGCTTTGCCCGCCTTGCACGGGCAAGCGGTCTTCCGTTACCGTTACGGCCATGGTATCCCTCCTCGGTTTGGGTTCAGTCGTCGGCCACAAGATAGCGCAGGGCCAGCACCAAGCTCTGCCACCCTAGCCCGGCAATGCGTCCCTTGCACACGGCGGAAAGGCAGGATGGGCGGGTCTCTCCGGTCCGGGGAGCAGAATCTATCTCCACCACGGTCAGGCCGGCGCCGGCCACTGCATCCCGCAAAGCCACGCTGGTGTAGGCCAATTCGCCCGCGCACAGGGCCACACCACATACCTGGCCCATGGCCGCCTGCAGGCGGTCTATCAGTTCGCCCTCGGTCACGCTCTGAAAGCAGGTGACCGCCGCGCCCGCTGCCCAGGCCTCCTGTGCCAAGCGTCGGCGCAAGGTATCCGGCAGGGTCTCGCCGGGGCCTGCGAGGATCAGTACGGTCTTCACTGTTTTTTCCCTTCCGTGTGCCATAAAATGAAAACAGGGCCTGGAATACTCCAAACCCTATTGAATTGTGCGGGTTATGTTCGAAATTCTTACGCTTCCCCTGTGGCAGATTCTTCGGCGGCCGGCTCTTCGGCAGGCGCGTCTTCCGCCTTTTTTTTGGCGGCGCGTTTTTTCTTGGCAGGGGCTTCCGCTGGCGCGGGTTCTTCTGCAGATGCTTCAACCGGCGCTAGGCTTTCCGCGGGTACGGGCTCCTCCACGGGCGCGGCTTCGGGTGCGGATTCTTTCGCAGGTACGGCGTCCTCTGCCGCGGGTTCTTCCGCAGGCGTAAGCGTCTCTGTGGGCGCGGGGTTTTGCGCGGGTGCATCCTCCTGCTCCGCCGGGCCGATATCCTCAGTCAGCTCGTCACCGGGGATGCCGTCGAAGGCCTCCTCTTCCAGCGCTTCACGGATGGATAAGCTGATACGCTTGGCCGCCGGATCCACGCCGAGCACCTTGACCCGCACCGTGTCGCCCACGTGCACCGCATCCTCTACCTTGGCGATGCGGGAGAGCGCGCACTGGGAGATGTGCACCAGGCCATCCAAGCCCGGCTCCAACTCCACAAAGGCCCCAAAGGTGGTGATGCGCACCACTTTGCCCTCTACGATGCCGCCAACGGCATACTTCTCCAGCGCCGAATCCCACGGGCGCTTTTGCAGTTGCTTGTAGCCCAACTGAATGCGCTCACGCACAGGGTCTATGGAAAGCAACAGCACATCCACCTCTTGGTTGGGGGTTACCACATCCGAGGGGTGCTTAACCCGGCCCCAACTGAGGTCGGTCACATGGATGAGGCCATCCACGCCGCCGACATCCACAAAGGCGCCGAAATCAGTCAAGCGGCGGACGACGCCGTGCACCACATCCCCCTTCACCAGCTTGCCCCATACCTCTTGCTTGCGGGCGGCGGCTTCCTGCGCCAGGTAAGCTTTGTACGAGGCCACCACACGCTTCTTGGTCTTATCTACCTCGATGATCTTGAGCGTCAGCGGTTTGCCCACAAACTCATCAATCTTTTCGACATAGCGCAGGGAAAGCTGTGAAGCGGGCACAAAGGCGCGCACACCCGCGACATCCGCGATCAGGCCGCCCTTTACCGCTTCCTTGCCGACGCCTTGCACGAAGGCATCCTGCTCGTATTGCTCCATCAGCGCATCCCAATTTTTGCGGTTGACGATGTTGCGCTGGGAAAGCACCACGTTGCCCTCGCCGTCGTTGACCTTGACCACCTCAACCTCAATCTCGTCGCCGATCTTGCAATCGGTGCTGATCAGGTCGGCGCGCTGAATCAAGCCATCGGATTTGTAGCCGATGTTGACGCACACCTCATCCTCGGCAATCTGTACAACAGTGCCGGTGACGGTTTGGCCCGGGCGGATTTTGACCAACGTCGCCTCAATGTCGGCCAAAAAATCACTCTGCGCCTGG
This sequence comes from Oscillospiraceae bacterium, assembly GCA_031286995.1. GTDB lineage: Bacteria > Bacillota > Clostridia > Christensenellales > Aristaeellaceae > JAITTS01. Next base: position 5,567 of record JAITTS010000010.1, on the reverse strand, counting down.
TCAAGACCTTGTTCCTGCTTCTCCATGTCGTTCATGCGGGTAATAACCTCCTTAAGTGACCACTCCGGCGTGGATGCGCCGGCGGTTATCCCTATGTGATCCCCCGGGCGAAGAAAGCCCGGCGGGATATCCTCTGCGGTCTCCACCGCGACGGATCGGGGGCAGATGCTCAAACAGGTTTGCAGCAGCTTTCGCGTGTTGGCGCTGGCCTTGCCGCCCACCACCAGCATGGCATCTGTTTGCGCGGCGAGCGCCCGCGCCTCATCCTGCCTGCGGGCCGTAGCCCCACAGATGGTGCCCGCCACCCGCAGATCGGGGATGCGCCCCCGCAATGCCTCGGCCAGCCGCCGGAAGCCCTGTACCGTGTGTGTGGTCTGCGACACCAACAGCGCTCGGGATAGGGGCGGTAGCGTCTCAACCTGGCTGGTATCCGCCAGGATGTACACGGGGCCCTTGGCCCAACCCGCCGTGCCCTGCACCTCCGGATGATCCGCCTGGCCGACGATGATCACCGCATCCCCCTGGTCGCTGTATGCCGCCACCATGCCGTGAATGCGCCCCACAACGGGGCAAGTGGCATCCAGCACGGTCAGCCCTTGCGCCGCACAGGCCTCGTAGACATCCGGCGGGGCGCCGTGGGATCGGATGACCAGCGTGCCCCCCGGCGGCACATCCTGCACCGCCTGTACTTGCCGCAACCCCTGTCGCGCCAGATCCGCCAGTACCTGCGGGTTGTGGATAAGAGGCCCCAGCGTGTAAAGCGACCGATTTTGCCGCAGCCCGTCGGTCACCATATCCGTGGCGCGACGCACACCAAAGCAAAAACCTGCGCTGGGGGCTACCGTAAGCCGCATACGCCGCCTCCTGTATAAGGGCAGAATATACAATTATACCTATTCGTCATATAAGTTTCAAATCCTGCCGTCATGATATAAAAACTTTAAAAATTTCGAAAAATTTCACACCAGTTTAGGTTCAGACTCTCTAGCCCTGTGCAGCCCACGCCGCGCATTGATCCCGCAGGCTTTCCAAGGCCTGCCGCATACGCTTTACGCAGGCGTCGCAGGTCTCTTTATCCGTGCCCGCCTGGCGCAGATCCCGCAGATCCATGGCGGAATCCACAATGACCCGTGTGCGGCCAAACAGACGAAAGGAACCGTAAATAAAGGTGGGAATGACCGGTACATCAAATTTAAGGGCCAGCACCGCCGCACCGCTCTTGATCTCGCCCATCTCCCCGCTCGTGTAGCGGTGTCCCTCGGGAAAGATGCCCAGGGGTGCACCCCGGCGCAGCACGTGCCACGCCTCGCGCATGGCGGATAGATCCGCCTTGCCCCGCTCCACGGGAAAGGCGTGCACTGCCCGCAGCAAAAAAGCCAGCCACTTTTTGCGGAACAGCTCTGCTTTGGCCATAAAATGCGGCTGTCTGGGCCGGACACATACCGCCAGCGCCATCGGATCCAGCGCGTGGGCGTGATTGCACAAAAAGATGACCGGGCCTTGAGCGGGCACATGCTCCCGCCCCCGAGTGCGCACGCCGCAGAACAACCACAGCATCACCCGAAGCACAAAGACAGCCACGGTATAGAGCGCGCCACGATCTGCCGGTCTTTTTTTCATAAAAACTTGTCACTCCTTCTTTGCTGTCTTTTCCAGGTACAAGGCGACGATGCGCGCGATGGCCTGATCCAGGGTGAGGCTGGTGGTATCCAGCAGCACCGCATCCTCAGCCTGGCGCAGGGGATCCACAGCCCGCGTGCTGTCCTGCAAATCCCGCGCGCGCAGATCGCGGAGCACATCCTCATACGCGGAGGGGATGCCCCGGCGCAGGTTTTCTTCGTGCCGCCGCATGGCTCTGGCCTCCGGCGCGGCGGTCAAAAAAATTTTCAGCGTCGCATTCGGCAGCACCCGGGTGCCGATATCCCGGCCCTCCAGTACAACATCCATGCCTTGGGCAATGGTCTGTTGCCGCGCCACCATGCAGCGGCGCACCTGCCCCCACTTGGATACCGCGGATGCAGCCATGGCCGCCTGCGGTGTGCGCAGCAAGCCTGTCACATCCTCTCCGTCCATCAGGGTGCGCTGCGCGCCATCCACATAGGCAACATCAACCTGCGTATCCGCGCACACCGCCTCGGCATCCGCCTGGCACTGGGGATCAAGCCCCAGGCGCAGCACCTTGACCCCCAGGGCGCGATAGAGGGCCCCTGTATCCAGGTGAAACAGGCCCAGCGCCCAGGCTACCCCTGCCGCCACGCTGGATTTGCCAGCCCCCACAGGCCCGTCAATGGCAACGCTGCTGTGCATGCATCCATCCCTTTACGGTATAATCTAATCAGATGACCCGGTGGCCCATACCCACGCACACCTCGTTCAGGTGTACCAGGCCCACGCCCATAAACAGCGCCACCGCCACGTGCACGCCGCAGCGCGCCACGCCTATCTTGCCCCCTATGTTCAGCCCCAGGGCCTTGCCGGTGATTTGGGTGATGGCCTCGTGGGCCGCGCCACCCACCGCGCCTTCCTCCTGAAAGGTTTCACCGATCAGATTTTCGCGCTTGGCCGCTACCACGGCCCGCTCCACCATGCGCATGACGGAAGGCACAAAGTCGCCCCCAAAATCCACTGCCGTCACCTGCACGCCCTGGGTCAGCCAAAACCCCCGCTGTTCCCGCTCCTCTTCCCGTGTGCGGGTGATAGCCAGCAGCAGCGCCGCCCGCGCTACATCCCGGCTGCCGGTTTGTTCCAACGTAGCCTCATGATCCACCGCATTCGCTTCCCTTCTTTGGATTTTGCCCGGTATTCATCCGCGCGGGCTTTACCGAGCCCCGGTTTTATGCTATGATAACGGTAATTGTAATGATTCCCCGGCTGATGCCGTGCAAGGAGGATTGCTACATGTATCGGTACGCCGCCCCGCGCAGCGCGCGATCCCGCAACCAACAGACCCTGCTTTTCCTGCTGACCCTGGCCCTTGCCATCACCTGCATCAGCCTGCTTTTTGCCTATTTGCGCGCATCCAGCATCAACGTTAACACCCACAGCGTGCTGATCTCGCGCATGCAAAGCGAGGTATCCCAGGCCAAGACCCGCGCTTACCAGTTGACACAAACCGGTGGATCCAAAATAGAATCCATGATAGCGATGGTGCGCCAACACGTGTACGCCATGCGGGTGATCAACGAGATGTCCTCCGGCGTGTACGGCGCGGGCACCGTGCTGGTGCAGGATGCGCTGATCAACGACTGCATCACCTTTCTGGATCAGTGCGACGCCAAGCTGCAAACCGGCTCCGTGCTGATGGAAACCTACGCCCTGCTGCGGGTGGCCATAGACAAACTCTACGAGAACACCGCGCTGCTCAAGTAGCCTGAGTGCCCCTTATTGTAGCACAAACATTTTGCCGCGCACAAGAGTGAGGGATGGCTTTGTTATTGTTGACAATGTTTTTCATTTTATGTTAAAATCTATATAAGCCTTAATCGTCTGTGAGAGGCATTTGATCGTATGGGGATTAAAATTTTTTGGGCTCGTTATGATAAAAAGACAAAACGGCGGCAGGCGTTGCGCAGGCACGCGAAAAATGTTGCGGAAGCTACCGCAGCATTTGCGCGGTCATTCGGCGTTGATAGTATTGCCAAAATCGTCGGTATGCACCATGATGATGGCAAGAAGAGACCTAAGTTTCAATCGTATTTGTTCAATGAAGATGCAAAACGCGGGAGTGTCAAGCATAGCATAATCGGAGCTAAATCCATTTATAATGCTCTCCAATCATATCTATCTATTGCAGAAATGTTAGCCAATATCATTGTGTCTCATCATGGAAGTTTGCGGGACTATCTTTCGCCGAATGGTGATATGTCATTGCTTGTAAAGTTACAGGCGTATACTGGAGACGACGATACGGAATCCTCGAACGTCCCAGAAATTAATGCTACAAAGCTATTATCTGAAATAAAAGCAGTGCTCAATGTCGCCCCTGATAAGTTGTTTGGAATGTCGATGCTTACAAAATTTATATATTCTTGTGTTATTGATGCTGATCGATTCGATGCGTACCTATTTGAAAGTGAAGATGACTGCACGCGACGAAAACCCGATTGGCATACACCACAAAAACCTGATTGGAGTAGTATGCTTGCACAGCTTGAACAATACCTTGCTACGTTTGACACAAATTCCGAAATAATGGTATTGCGTGGACAAGTATCTGAGCAGTGCGCCAAAGCCGGGTTACGCGAGAAAGGAATATACAAGCTTGAAGTGCCAACAGGAGGTGGGAAAACTTTGTCGAGCCTGCGTTTTGCTTTAAAACATGCAGCGAGACACAACCTTGATAGGATCATATACGTCATTCCATATCTCTCAATTCTTGATCAAACAGCAAAGGAAATACGTGATAGCTTGGGCATAGACGACAAAGATTATACAATTGTATTGGAGCATCATTCAAACTTCTCGCCGAAAGGTGACGACAAAAAGGATTCGGATGTCTTGGAGCATTACAACTTGCTCACCGACAGGTGGGATGCTCCTATTATACTCACCACACAGGTGCAATTTTTAGAAAGTGTTTTTTCAGCAAAAGGGAGCGCCTTGCGTAAACTGCACCATATGGCAAACAGCGTAATGATCTTCGACGAGGTACAGAGCCTGCCAGTAAAGGGTGTTCATCTATTTAACAGCGTAACGAACTTTTTGCATAAGGTCTGTGGCAGCACAATTTTACTGTGCACTGCGACGCAGCCGTTGCTAGATAAGGTTAAGCGCCCTATTTTGCTTTCTGATAACCGGTCAATTGCCGATTGTAATGCCATGCCAAAACGCACTTGCATCGTAAATAAATTGAAACCCTCGGGGTACACGTTCCTAGCACTTGCGGAATTTGTGCTGGCAAAGCACAATGGGTCTACGCTCGTTATCGTCAATACCAAGGCGGCTGCAAAATTGTTGTTTGAAGAATTAAAAAGTCTCGATGTCGAACCGTTACATTTAAGTACAAATATGTGTCCTGCGCACCGTAACATCGTGATCGCAGAGATACGCCGCCGCCTTAAAGCTGAAGAAGATGTCATTTGCATATCTACACAACTTATCGAAGCAGGCGTGAATATCTCGTTTGAGTGCGTCATCCGTGATATTGCGGGGCTTGACAGCATTTATCAGGCTGCAGGCAGATGTAACCGGCATGGTGAGTATGGTGCAACCAAGAAAGTGTACGTCATCAACATTGCGAAAGAAGATTTAAGTATGTTGCCTGATATAAAAATAGGCGCGGAAATTACGCGACGGTTATTCGACGATAGCAGTGATAGCAAGCCCGCCAATATCGACCAGTACTATGAGCTCTACTTCTATGCACGGAAGAACATAATGGATTATCCTATAAAGAGCGGCGGGACGATTTATGACCTGTTGACATGCAATCAGCAAGGCCGAAACGCTTACAGAGACCGCTGCTGTATGCAAGGACAAAAAATTGAATTGACATCCGCTATACGTTCCGCTTCAGATATGTTCTACGTTATCGCCCCTGGTCAAACCGACGTCATTGTTCCTTATGG
>JAITTS010000091.1 GCA_031286995.1 Oscillospiraceae bacterium | reverse complement strand
CTGATCCGGATTCTCCATCTCAAGGAACAGCAACTGGGCCACCACCAGGTTGGCCACATCATCGTTAATCTCGCCGCCAAGGAACACGATGCGATCCTTGAGCAGGCGGGAATAGATATCGTAGGAACGTTCACCTCGGTTGGTCTGTTCAACCACCATAGGAATCAGAGCCATTTGCTTACGCCTCCTTCTTTGCGGCTCGGGCGCGCTTGGGCTTGGGGCCTGGCGCGCCGTGGTCGTCGTCATGGTCGTCGTGATCTTCCTCCTCGGGGATAGCGCTGCCCGTGATCAGGGCCACCGTCTGCTCCGTAGCGAGAGAACTGCGGATATACTCTAAATCATCATCCTGCAGGGTCGCCTTAAACTCATCCAGGGATTTCTGCGCCTGTTCGGCGTACTTGGTCAACGCCTGCTCCACATCGTCCTCGGTGGGTTCGATGCCCTCCGCCTTGCGGATGGCATCCAGGGTCAGCTGGGTCTTTACCTGCCGGGCGGCCTCCTCGCGGTAACGCTCGCGCATATCCTGCTCGCTCTGGCCGCTATACTTTATAAAATCTTCCAGCCGCAGGCCCTGGTAGGCCAGGCGCATCTCAAAATCCCGCACCAGGCTATCCGTCTGCCTGCTGATCATGGACTCGGGAATATCATCCACCTGGGCGTTATCCACTGCGGCCTGCACGGCATCGTTTTCAAAATGCTGCGCCGTATGGGCGGCGGCATCCGCCTCCAGCTTTGCCCGGATATCCGCCTTGTATGCGTCCAGGGTATCAAATTCGGATACATCGCGGGCAAAGTCGTCATCCATCTCGGGCAGCTCTTTGAATTGTATGCCGTTGATCTTGATGTGGAACATAGCGTCTTTGCCTGCCAGATCTTCAGCGTGATAATCCTTGGGGAAGGTGACGGAGATATCCTTTTCTTCCCCTGCCTGCAGGCCCACCAATTGTTCCTCAAACCCAGGGATGAACTGGCCCGAGCCGATGGTGATGCTGGATCCCTGCGCCGTGCCGCCAGGGAAGGCTGTGCCATCCACCGTGCCCGCGTAATCTAGCGCCACAATGTCGCCCGTAGCCGCGGGGCGATCCTCCACATCCACCAGGCGGCTCACCTTTTCGCGTGCCTCGGCCAGCTTGGCATCCACATCCGCGCTGGTGACCGGGTGCGCGTGCCTGTGCACATGCAGCCCCTTGTACGCGCCCAGCTTGACCTCCGGGCGCACGTACACCTCCGCCGTAAAGAGCAGAGGCTGACCGCCGCCCATCTGTTCTACATCCCAAACGGGGCGATCCACCACATCCAGCTTGTGCTCGGCGACGGCCGCCTCGTAGGCATCGGGAAAGACGGCCTGCAACGCGTCGTCGTAGAAGATGCTCTCCCCGTACATATTTTCAATCATCCGGCGGGGGGCCTTGCCCCTGCGGAAGCCCGGCACCTGCACGCGGCCTCGGTTTTTGAGGTACGCAGCCTGCACGCAGCTCTCAAAGGTTTCCGCATCCGCCTCGAAGTGGATTTTAACTTTGTTGCCGCCCAACTGTTCCACGGTGGTGATCATCCGGTTTTTTCCTCCCGATGTAAGTTCGCGCAAAATTTCCAAAATAACGCGCAAGCTGCATTATATCACAGTGAGGCCGTCTTTTCAACCTCTTGTTCAGCGGTTGTATCGCGTCCGCGGGCATGGTATACTATGCAAAATTGCCGCCGCGAAACCGGAAAGGACGGATGACGTTCATGCAGGATTTTAAGACTTTACTGCGCCAACAGGTGGTGCAGTTTGACGGTGGGTTCGGCACCATGATCAACGCGCAGGGGCTGATCGCGCCCTGTATGGAAAGCCTGAACCTGACTCATCCAGATGCCGTGCAGGCCGTGCACGCGGCATACGTAGCGGCCGGGGCACAGGTGGTAGAGACCCACTCGCTGTGCACCAACCCGCTGCAGTTGCGCGCCCATGGCTTAGAGGATCAGACCGAGGCGCTGGCCCGGGCCGCTGTACAGAATGCCCGGGCCGTCGCAAAGAACAACGCGCTGGTGGCCTACTCCGTGGGTACGCTGGGCGCGTTTTTGGCTCCCCTGGGAGATTTGACTCTGGATGAGGCCGTGGCCCTGTATACCCGGCCCATGACCACAGCCGCCCAGGCCGGGGCAGATCTCTTCATCATTGAGACCATGACCGACATCGCGGATATGCGTGCAGCCATTCTGGCGGCACTGCCCCTGCTGCTGCCCATCGTGGCCTCTTACACATTTCAGCCCAATGGGCGCACCCTGACAGGCGGCACGCCCGCCTGCGCCGCCCTTGCGACAGAGGCCCTGGGCGTGACCGCCGTGGGCATTAACTGCTCCACCGGGCCGCAGGCCATGCGCGAGCCTCTGGCCGAGATGCGGGCCGCCACGCGCCTGCCCATCATCGTGCAGCCCAACGCGGGTCTGCCCGCCACAGATGAAGCGGGACACGCCCACTATGCCATGAGCGCGGAAGCCATGGCGCCTTGGATGAAAACCATCCTGGAGGGCGGCGCATCCGGTATAGGCGGCTGCTGCGGCACCACCCCGGCCCATGTGGCGCGCATGGCGGCGCTGTGCGCGTCGCTGCCCCCCTTGCCCGTGCGGGATGGCCAGCCCCTGATCTGCTCGGATAGGGCGTTGCTGCCGCTGAGCCAGGCCCTCGCAAGCCACGCGGTGTGCGCCCTGAACGCCCCCGATGTATCCCCGCTGTATGACCTGGATGCGCCGGAAGCCCTGCTGCTGGATGTGACCGCCCTGACCCCTCCACAAATAGCCGATGCGCTGCCCCAGGCCCAGGCCGTATGCCACGCGCCCAGGCTGCTGCGCGCGCAGGGCGTCGAAGGGCTGACCGCCGCCCTGCGGGCCTACGTAGGCCGCGCGGGCGTGGTGGATGTGCCCGAGGGCGCGCAAAAGGCCATAGAGATATACGGCGCGTTGGCGGAAGGTTAGCGCCTATTCCGCTTTTTCAGTATCTTCGCTCTCCTCAGCCCTTGCCACGGCCTTTTCGGCCAGCGCAGGGGCTTTTTCGTTGCCTTCGCTCCATACGATCCGCGTGCCCTTATCGCGCAGGCCCTCGCTCAAAAACTTTTGCAGCGCCCGCACGGTGGAAACCGAAGCGAACAGGGCAAACTGCTTGTCGCCCGCCGCCACAACCACGCGATACTTGGCCTGCACCAAGCTGCGATCCTTGACGAAGTGCACATTTTGAATCTCTCCGTAGGGGATGGTTACGCGCAGCCAACGGGCGTCATTGGCCCAGTCAATGACCAGCCCCTGCGGCCCCAAGGTGACGCGTTTGCCTCGTGCCAACCACCACGCTACAAAGCCCCCCAACAGCGCCGCGCTGGCCAGCACGTTTACGGCGTAATCCGGTTGCCGTGGGTCAAGTACCAAGTATACGGCGCAGGCGATGTACAGAACCGCCGCCCCAAAGCCGACCGGGCGCGTCAGTGGGTGTTGCCTGTAATCGTCGTAGGCTGGGCATCCTTTGTGATTGTATACCCCGGCAGAGCACGTCAGCGGCATAGCCAGCCCTCCTTCATGGATTGGTTCGCGGCCCACGGACGCAGCGCCATATGGGCCATAAAAGTATCGGTAAACTGCGGGTGCGCCGCCAAATCCAGCGCCTGCAAGCGTGCTGCGAAGCCCTGCGCCCGGCGGCGGGCTTCCTCACCGGCAGCCATGGCCAACGCCCCCCACGCTGCCGCACCTTCCCGCTTATCCACAACAGACAAGGCGGGCAGTAGGCCCACGGCTTGCGCGCTGGCTACATCCAGCCCCGCACCAAAGGCGCCGCACAGGCAGAGCCTTGTCACATCCGCTGCATCAATGCCCGCTGCATCCAGCAGCAGTGCGATGCCCGCCGCGATGGCTCCCTTGGCCAACTGCAGTTGCCGCACATCCGTCTGGGTCAACCATATCCGCTGGGTCAGGGCAAAGGCTCGCGCCTCCCCCCGGCGGCCAAAGCGCCCCGCCAGTCCCCCCGCGTTTTGCGCGTCACAAAACGCACCGTCCGAATCAATCGTGCCCAGCGCCGCAAGCCGCGCGACTGCATCCACCAGGCCGCTGCCGCACAGGCCCACAGCCTCCACTCCGCCGATCACCTGGCAACGCACTTCGCCTTCTTCTATCCGTACGCTTGCGATGGCACCCGGCAGGGCTGGCATGCCCTGGGCAATGCATGCCCCCTCCAGCGCCGGGCCGGATGCCGCCGCGCAACAAAACGCCTGTCGCCCGTCGCTGAGCACCATTTCGGTGTTGGTGCCGATATCCACCATCAGCCGCCAGGGGCCGGGCATATCCAGAGCACAAGCCAGGGCCGCGGCCAAAGCATCCGCCCCCACAAAGCCAGACGCGCAAGGCGGTACGTACAGGGTAGCGCCCGGTAAGGCAAGGCCCACATCCGCCGCGCGCAGGCACAGTGCGCCGGTGTAACCGGGCGTATAGGGCGCGCTGCCCAGAGCCGCCACTGGCATGCCCAGCGCAATCTGCGTCATGGCCGGATTGCCCGCCAGGGCCGCTTGCGTCACATCCTGGGCCGCCACGCCACTGGCAGCCAGCAGCGCGCCACACAGTTCCGCCAGGGCAGGGCGCAGCGTTTCCCGGAGCAAGGCAAGGCCGTCATCCCGCTCCATGGTCAGCGCTATGCGCCCCATCACATCCGCCGCACAGCGCCGCTGAGGATTGGGGCGGGCGGCGGCGTACACCAGGCCGCCAGCATGCAGCATGCCGCCCAATGTGGTGGTGCCAACATCCAGGGCCAGGCATACGGGCGCGTCTGCCGGGGCATCCATCCAGGGCAGGGTGACCACAGGCACGGTCGCCTGCGCCACGGATTCGGGCAGGGTAACGGTCGCATCCCCCTGCACCGCGGTCAGGCAAGCCAGCCGCCAGCCGGCCGCCAGGTCATCCCGGGGAAGGATCTGTTCATCCCGCGCGCCGGGCGGCGGCGCGGGGAATACGCGCACACGGCACTTGCCGCACAGGCCCTTGCCGCCGCAGGTAAGGGCGATATCTTGCGCCAGTGCATCGCACAAGCATGCGCCCTCGGGCGCAACCGCGCGGCGGACTTCTTTGCCCCCGCGCATCACCACAATTTGCGGCATGCGGTCTCCCTCCTTCCCCGGCTTTTGCACCTGTATCATAGAGGATTGCGTGCAAATTGGCAAGCCCCGGTGCATGAGCGCGCACCCGTGGGCGCACACTATCGGCTACCAAACAAGCGGCCTCGCCGCACGGGAGCGTGCCAATGGAAGCGTGGATTGCCTTTGCCGGGTTGCTGTTGCTGCTGATTTTTTCTGCCACGCAGCGCAGGCGCACGCCGCCGGTTCAGGATGTCGCGCTGGAGGACGAGGCGCTTTGCGCCCACCTGCAGGCCATTGCCTCTGCGCAAAAGCCCAGAGAGCGAGGGAGGCTGCACGGGGCCACGCGCAGCGCCAGGCGGCTTCGGCGCGCTCTGACCGCGCTGGGCGCGATGCAAAGTGCCCTGCCCGAGGCGCGTCAAGGCCTGTTGCCCGGCGCGCAATGGCTGGCGGACAATGCCCGCACCTTAGAGGATAGTGCCCTGACTCTGGTGCGGCAGGTGCGGCGCGTCAAGTCCCTTCCCCTTTGCGGCGGCCAGCCCCGCGTGCAACTGATCTCCCGCGAACTGATATCTCACACGGATGGCAAGCTGCACGCGGAAAATATCAAGGGCGCCGTAGCTTGCTGGCAGGGTGTGCAACTGCTGACCCTGCGCGAGCTGTGGGCCCTGCCCCTGGCGCTATCCGCAACGCTGATGGAGTTGTTGTCGCACTTGGCCCGCACCTGCGCGGCGGCTCAGCGCGACCGCATCGCCGCCGAGGAATGGGCGCGCACCATGGCGCAGGCCGATCTATCAGGTCTGCAAAAGCGCTTTGCCCACGCCCCCCACAGCACTGCCTTCTTCGCTCACCTGCTCAAGTGCTTACGGGATCAGGAGAACGCCGCCGCCCTGGGCTGGCTGGATAGGCAACTGGATGCCCTGGATCTGCGCGCCGAGCGTGTAGTGGAGCGGGAGCACGCCCGCCAGGCGCTGGAGCGCCAATGGATCGGCAACAGCGTCACGAGCCTGCGCGCGCTGGGTCAGGTACGTTGGGCGGAAGTGCTGGAAGACCTATCCAGCGTGGAGGGTTGGTTGCGGGATGACGCCGCAGGCGTGTACCCGCGCATGAGCGAGGAATCCCGCGCGCTCTACCGATCGCGGGTGGAGGCCATTGCCCACCGAGCAGCGCTCTCGGAGATTGTGGTGGCGCGCAACGCCTGCGAACTGGCAGAGATCGCCGCCAACACACAGGAGGATGCGCTCCTTTTGCGCAGCCACGTGGGCTATTACCTGCTGGATGCGGGCGAGGTGGCCCTATGGCAGCGCTTGGGCGGCATGCCTGTGGGTATGCGTGCGACGCGCTGGGGCCGGGTCCACGCCGCGCCGCTGTATGTGACGGCGCGGCTCACCGGCACAGTGGGGCTCTGTCTGGCCGGGCTTTCGCTGGGTCTTTCCCCCTGGCTGCTGCTCTTTGCGGCCCCAGTGGCCGGGGCGGGCTGGGCCGCCCTACTGCACGCCATCCTGCGCCGCCTGCGCGCGCCGCAGGTACTGCCGCGCATCGCCTACGACAGCCTGCCGGATACCTGCCGCACGCTGGTGGTTGTGCCCACGCTGCTGAGCAGGCCAGATCAGGCGCGCCACATGATGCGCCATCTGGCCGTATTGCAGCGCGCCAATCCCGACCCTAACCTGCAATTCATGCTGCTGGCGGATTTCCCCGATGGCCCCGCCGCGGAACAGCCCGACGACGCGGAAATACTGCGCGCCGCGTCAAGCGCGGTGCGAGGACTAAACAGCGAACTGCCCGGCGCGTTTCTCTATTTTCACCGGGCCAGGGTCTGGTGCGACGCACAAAAAAAATTTATGGGTCCCGAGCGCAAGCGCGGCGCGCTGGCGGCGCTGAACGAGCTGCTGCTGGCGGATGGCACCGCCGATGAAGGCGCGAGCATCGCCTGGGCGGCGGCATCGTGCGATCCCGCCTGCCTGCGGGGGCGCTATCGTCAAGTGATCACCCTGGATAGCGATACCCTGCTGCCACCAGGCAGCGCGCTGGCGTTGGTGGGCATGCTGACCCACCCCCTCAACGCGCCCATGACCTTGGGCGGCGTGCCGCGAGGCAAGGCCCTCATACAGCCCCGCATGGAGACAGCCGCCCACGGCGCGCGCACCCGCTTGGCGCGCATCTTCGGCGGCGCCGGGGGCGTGGATCCTTACCTAAGCGTGTCCTCAGATATTTATCAGGATCTGTACGGTCGAGGCAGCTTTGCGGGTAAGGGCATCTATAACGTAGCGGTGTTCGCCCGGCGCACCGGGGGCATGATACGGCCAAACACCGTGCTGTCGCACGATCTGTTGGAAGGAGAGCTGTGCGGGGCCGCCCTGGCATCCGACCTGGCGCTGTATGACAGCCAGCCCGCAACCCTGCGCAGCTGGATGATGCGCTTACATCGCTGGACACGGGGGGATTGGCAGCTGCTGCCCTGGCTGCTGCCCCGCGTACGCGCCAGGCGCGGCCTGTGCCCCAATCCCTTGGATGCGCTGGCCCGCTACAAAATTTGGGATAATCTGCGCCGCAGCCTGACCCCTGTGGCCCAGTGCGCGCTGCTGCTGGGTGGGGCGCTGGCGGGCAGCTGGCCGACAGCGGCCTTTGCTCTGCTGCCTTGGCTGGGCGCGCTGTTGCCACCCGGCCGATGCGCCTTGCGCGCCGCAGCGCTGGATATCGCGCTGCTGCCCTACCAGGCCTGCATCCAGACGGATGCCATTCTGCGCACGCTGTGGCGCGTGTGCTTCTCGCGCCGACACTTGCTGGAGTGGGTAACAGCCAGCGACGCGGAGCGGACGAACGGCACGCCTTATACTCAGTTGATGCGCCCGGCCTATGCCCTGGCTGCCGCACTGGTGCTGTGCGCGCTGTTGGGCATGCGGCTACTGCCGCTGGCCGTGGTGCTCGCCGCGGTCTGGTCGCTCTCCCCCGCGCTCGCGCAGTGGCTGGATGCGCCTGCGCAGCCCGGCGTCACCCTATCCCCCCGCCAGCGGCACCGGCTGCTGCGCATCGCCCGGGATACCTGGCGCTTCTTTGAGCGGACCGTCACTGCGTCTGATCACTTTCTGCCGCCGGATAACCTGCAGCTGCAGCCGGACAGAGGGCTTGCGCACCGCACATCCCCCACCAACATCGGGCTGTACCTGCTCTCCTGCGCATCCGCGTACACGCTGGGTTTCATTGAGGCCGATCAAATGGCCCGGCGCGTCGCCGACACGCTGGATACGCTGGATCGCCTGCCCACCTGGCGGGGTCACCTGTACAACTGGTACGATACCCGAACGCTCGCGCCGTTGCACCCGCACTACGTATCCGCGGTGGATAGCGGCAACCTGGCCGGATGCCTGCTGGCCTGCGCTCAGATCATACGCCGGGCGTATCCGGCGCTGGATCCCACCCACCGATGCCTGCCTGCGCGGCTGGAGGCGCTGTGGCAGACCATGGAGCTTTCCGCACTGTACGACCCCCAGTGCGAGCTGTTTTTCATCGGCATACACCCGGAGACTGGCCGCACCGGGGATGCTCACTACGACCTGCTGGCATCCGAGGCGCGGTTGCTCAGCTTTTTGGCCGTGATGCGCGGGGATGCGCCGCCTCGCCACTGGCAGCGCTTGGGCCGCCTGCTGCTGCGCACCCATGGCGGCGTAGCCTTGGCATCTTGGAGCGGCACGCTCTTTGAGTACCTGATGCCCGCGCTGCTCATGCGCTTGACCCCCGGCACGCTGCTAGCGGAGACTTGCAAACAGGCTGCGCTGGAGCAGCGGCGCGCCGCCGAAGCCATGCCCTGGGGCACATCGGAATCCGGCTACTACGCGTTTGACCCACAGCTATGCTACCAGTACCGAGCCTTTGGCCTGCCCCGCTTGGCCCTGCGCAACGACGCCTTTGCGCCCGTGGCGGCCCCTTACGCATCTGCCCTGGCGTTGCCGGTGCTGCCCCAAGAGGCCTGCGCCAACCTGCTGCGCATGCGCGCCATGGGCTGGTGCGGCGAGCTTGGCTTTTATGAGGCCGCTGATTACACAGCGAATGCCTCTGCCGCCGGTGCGCCCTACCAACTCGTGCGCAGCCACATGGCCCACCACCAAGGCATGGTGCTGTGCGCGCTGTGTAACCTGCTGGCGGATAACGCCCTGGTGGAGGCCTTTCACGCCCGGCCCGAAGTAGAGGCCTTCGCACTGTTGCTGGAGGAGCGTATCCCCTCCCAGCGGCGGCTGCGCTGGCGCACCCACGCGGTTCGCCGCGCGGATACCACGCCCAAGCGTCCTCTGCGCGCCGTGCGCCACGTTCAGCCAGAAACCATGCCGCTGGAGACCCAACTGCTCTACGGGGACGGTACCACCCTGCTGTGCGACGCGCGGGGTGGCGGTTACATTGCCCACAACGGCCTGATGCTGACGCGCTGGCGGCCCGATCCACTGGTGGATGGCTATGGCCTGCAGTGCTACCTGCACGATGCAGAAAGCGGGGATACCTGGCGCGCCGCTCAGCCTGGGCTGCCGGGGGAAACCCGATTCGAGACCGGTCTGGCAGTCTTTCAGCGCGAGCAGGGAGGTATTTTGAGCGTTATGCAGTGCGCCGTATGCCCGCTGGATGGCGCAGCGCTGCATCTGTTGACGCTGACCAATCACAGCGATGCGCGGCGGCGCCTGCGGGTCTCCAGCTTCTTCGAGGCAGCGCTATCCCCTCAGGCGGCGGATGTGGCGCACCCTGCCTTTCGCAATCTGTTCATTGAGACGAGCCGCCTGGGCCCATCCGCCATACAGGCCAGGCGCAGACCCCGCGCCCCGGAGGAGCGCTTTCCACTGTTGCTGCACGTGGCCGCAGGGGACATGCCCGATCCATGGCAGGCGCACACGGATCGCGCCCGCTTTCTGGGGCGCGAGGCTTCCGACCGCCGCGCTCCCCAGGCGCTGAGAGACGCGGACGGCGATATGGTGGGGGCGGTGGTTGATCCCTGCATGGCGCTGCTGACAGAGATAAGCCTGGCGCCCGGCGCTACAACCCGCCTGGCCTTTGCCACACTGACCGCCGAGAGCGCGGAGGACGCGGCCGCCCTGGCATCCCGTTACGCGGATATCGGCGCGGCCCTGCGCGGACTGGAGCTGGCCCAGACACAAGCGCAGGTGGCGGCGGATTATCTCTCGCTGGATCCCAGCGCGCAGCATCAGGCCCAGCGCCTGGCATCCTACGCGCTGTACCATGGACAAAGCCCGCACCCACGACGCCTTCCCGCCGGTACGCGGGCCTTGCGGGAGGAACTGTGGGCCTGCGGCCTTTCCGGTGATCTGCCCATCCTGACACTGGATGTGCGGGAGAGCAGTCACCTGCCCTTGGCGCGAGCGGTGCTGAAGATACACGAGGCCTGGCGGCAATGGGGCCTGTGGGTAGACTTGGCGCTGTTGGGCGACCACGGCGGGGATTACTATCCCCCCGTGCGCAGTGCGCTACAGGAACTGGTATCCTGCGGGCACGCGCGGGATTTGGTGGGTAAGCCCGGCGGAGTCTACTTCTTGGATGCTCAGGTGCTCACCGCGCCCCGGTGCGCCGCGCTGCTGGCGGCATCCGCCTTGGTGCTGCGGGGGGAAGACGGCCCCTTGGGCGCGCAGATGAAAGCCCTGCGCGCCTCCCTGGATGCGCTGCCAACCGCCTGGCCCGCCCTGCCACACGCCTGGCCCAATCCCGGTCTGCCGTCCCTGCCCCGTGCGCTGTGGAACGGCTGGGGTGGGTTTACGGCAGACGGCGACTACGCCATGGATCTCTCCCCGGGTCATCCCACCCCCGCGCCATGGTGCAACATACTGGCCAATCCCGACTTTGGCGCGCTGGTGACGGAGCGCGGCGCGGGCTTTACCTATGTACACAACAGCCACAGTCAGCGCCTGACCCCTTGGTGCAATGACCCGGTGGCCCCGCGTCCCGGCGAGGCCCTGTACCTGCGGGATGAACGCACCGGCCAGTTCGTCTCGTTGTTTGCGCAGGCGCTCCGGGTGACACACGGGCCCGGTTTTTCCACCTATGAGGGGCAGGCGCTTGGCCTGGGTTTTGCCATGACGGTGTTTGTGGATGCCCAGGAGCCCCTGAAGCACACGCTGCTGTTGCTGGAGAACCCGGACAGCGCGCCGCGTCACCTGTCGCTGACCGCGTACGCAACCTGGTGCATGGGCAGCGAAGAGGGCGGGCGGCATCTGTGGGCCGAGGCGTTGCCCGGTCTGTGCCTGGCGCACAGCGCTGATATGGATGGCGTGGCGTTGCTGGCCTTGCCCGGTATGGCGCAGGTGCAGAACGCCTGTGACCGGGCCGCTTTTTTGGGCTTGGGCGGGCCGGATTGCCCCCGAGGCATGGCTTTGACGGCGCTGGATGAGTTGGGTGCGGATGATCCGTGCGCCGTGCTGCGGGCGCCCATGACCCTAGCGCCTAAGGGCAGTGCTCAGGCGCACGCGCTGCTGGGCTGGGCCCCCGGCCCGGCGGAGGCGCGCCGTGCCGCACAGACTGCCGCAGGCCAGGCCTTGCCCCGCTTACAGGCCGTGCGTGCCCTGTGGGCTCATCGCCTGGGCGGCCTGACCGTGCGTACGCCGGATGCCGCGCTGAACCACCTGTTGAACCGCTGGCTGCCCTATCAGCTGACGGTATCCCGGCTGTGGGCCAGAGCCGGGTTCTATCAGGCGGGCGGAGCCATCGGCTTTCGCGATCAACTGCAGGATGCGCTGGCCCTCATCCACACCGATCCCGCCGCTGTGCGCAGTCACCTGCTGCTCTGCGCCGCGCACCAGTTTGAAGCGGGGGATGTGCAGCACTGGTGGCATCCCCCTGCGCGCGGCGTGCGCACCCGCATGACGGATGATCTGCTGTTTCTGCCCTATGTCACCGCCGCCTATGTGCACGCCACCGGTGACCGAACCGTGCTGCAGGAAGCAGTGCCCTACCTGCGGGATGTGGATATCCCCGCCGGGCAAGAGGACTGGTACGGCCAGGCGCAGGTGAGCCCCACAGCCGAAACCCTGCTGCAGCACTGCCGCCGCGCTATTGCCAGGGTGCGGCTGGGCGCGCGGGGTCTGCCTTTGATGGGGGGTGGGGATTGGAACGACGCCCTAAACCGTGTGGGCGCGCAAGGCCGCGGCGAGAGCGTATGGCTGGCCTGGTTTTTCGCCGCCACACTGCACGAGTTCGCGCCCCTGTGTGGCACCGAAACCCGCGACGAGTTGCTGGCCCTGGAGAGCCGCCTGCTGCGGAGCGCTGAGACCCACGCATGGGACGGGGATTGGTACCGCCGCGCTTGGTTTGACGACGGCACACCCCTGGGCAGCGCGGGAGACACGGCCTGCGAGCTGGATTGCATCGCTCAAAGCTGGGCGGTGCTGGCCGGGGCGGATCGCGTCCGGGGTGAACAGGCCATGGATGCTGTGTGGCAGCGACTGGTGGATGTGCCGCACGGCCTGGTGCGCCTGCTCACCCCACCCTTTGACGAGGACGCCCGTGACCCCGGCTACATACAGGGTTACCTGCCCGGCATACGCGAGAACGGCGGTCAATACACCCACGCCGCGGCCTGGGCGGTTCTGGCCTTCGCCAAACTGGGCCAGACGCAGCGCGCTTGGATGGTCTACCGCATGCTGATGCCCTGCGCCCACAGCGACAGCGAGGAGGCGGCCCGTCGCTACCGCCTGGAGCCTTACGTGTGCGCGGCGGATGTGTACGCCAACCCCCGGCAGATGGGACGCGGCGGGTGGAGCTGGTACACCGGATCCGCCGCCTGGCTGTGGATGGCAGGCATGCAGGGCTTGCTGGGTTTTGAAAAACTTGGCGCGCGCCTGCGACTGCATCCTCTATTGCCCCAGGACTGGGACGAAATCGTCTGCGCCTACCGTTACGGGGCATCCCTGTACCGGCTGATTGCGCGGCGGGGAGCGGTCTGCGTCACCTTGGATGGCCAGCGGCAGGCCGACGGCTGGATCACGCTGACGGACGACGGTGCTGCGCACGAGGCTACCTTTCCGGTGCGGGGTGAATAACCCGCCGCGCACAACCCTTCCGCCCGCTTCATACAATGGAGCGACAACCTAACGGCCTGTGCCGCCGCCTTGGGTGGCACGCCGACAGGAAGGGTGAAATCATGGATATTCGCAACACCAGTTGCCGCAACCTTCACCAAGGCGGATACCGATCTCAGTCCGTCTCTTCCGGGGTATCCTGCGGCTGCCCCTGCGCGCCGCTGCCTCCGCTCCCGCCTTCCCCCGCATCCCTTGCCTTCATCAAACTGGATGCCACGAGCGGCGCGCCGCTGCCCGGCGCCACCTTTACGCTGACCGGGCCAGGTATCACCCCGCAGACCGCGGTATCCGACACCCGGGGCAAGGTGCGCCTTTCAGGGCTCGCGCCCGGCCTTTATCAACTGCGCGAGACTGCGGCGCCCGCGGGCTACCTGCCCAATACCCGTACCTATAGCGTGTTGGTGAATGAGGGCGGCAGTATCAGCGTAGACGGCATGCCCGCTGAGCAGTTTTCCCTGGCTGACATGCGCGCCGGCATTCCCATCAGTGATGCCCCTGTGATCGATCCCATCACAGCCGGCGCAGCCACGGTCACCGGCACGGGCGGGCCGGGCTGCAGCGTCACCGTCATCTTCCCGAATGGCGGCCAGGCCGCTGCCCTCGTACAGCCCGACGGTACCTGGGGTGTCACCGTGCCCATGGGCTTCACCCTGGCCCCCAACGACACCGTTACCGCTTACCAGCAGTGTCCCGGGGCATCCGTTAGCGGCCCGGCCACCGCTACCGTCGCCCCCACGCCGCCCGGCGGCGTGCGCACCGTGGTGGGCCAGGTATCCCCCATTGCGTGGAACAGTCTCGGCTTCGGCCCTGCCTTTCTGGCCCAGTTTGATGCCACGGCAGAACTGCGCACGGATGTGAACACCCCCGCGCCACCCGCACGCACCGCCACCGTTGTGCCCATCGGGGATACAGGCGTGGGGCAGTTCATCATCCCGGATGTACCCTTTGGCAACTACGTGCTGTACATCAAACGCCCCGGCTACCTCGCCCGTACGCTGGCCGTAACCGTGGATCCGGGTGACCCCAATCCTAAAACTGTACAGCCCCCGGATGGGCCAATATTTACGCTCTTGAGTGGAGACGTGAACGATGACCGCGAGATCAACACTTTGGATAGCGCGATCTTAGCCGCCCATTTTTTCACCCTGTATCCATCCGCAAGCTACATCCCCGAGGCGGATCTAAACGCGGATGGCGAAATCGGGCTAATCGACCGCAGCATTCTGTATGCTAACTTTTTTGCGACATCCAGTATATACCCAGGGGCGGTTCTCTGACAGAGCACGCCGCACGGGTCTCTGAAAGCGGCGCCGCTCAGGGCTTTACCTGGGCAGCCGCTCTGCGGTATAATGCGTACAATGCCTGTATCGACAGGCATGGAGGTGACCATGCGCGCGCGCGTTGCAACGGAATATATCCTGGCATCCCCCAAGGTAGACCGCAGCTACCGCATCGCCGTGGTGGCGGATCTGCACAACCGCCCATACGAGGACATACTGCCCCTCTGCGCCGCGGCTGACTTGGTGCTGATACCCGGCGATTTAGCGCACCGCTACCCGCACCAAGCCGCGCGCGGCCTGGCCTTTTTGCGAGCTGCGGCGGATCTGGCCCCCACCTACTACACCTATGGCAACCACGAAGATCTGTGCGACCATGTGTACATGCGGCGAGCGGCGGATACCGGCGCGGTGCTTTTGAACAATACCTGGCGCGCACATGCAGGCCTGGCCATAGGCGGCCTGTACCTGTACGACACACCCCGCCTGCTGCACTGGCACGACAAGCGTGATATCGGCGACAGGCAGGCGGCTGCGGCCGCACACTTGCTGAATGACCTGGAGCGTGCGGCGGGTTTTCGCCTGCTGCTTTGCCACAAGCCGAATCACTTCTTTACCTGGGTACAGCCTCACGCCATAGACCTGACGATATCCGGCCACGCCCACGGCGGTCAAATCCGCCTATGGGGCCGGGGCCTGTACGCGCCCCATCAGGGGCTGTTGCCCGCATGGACGCACGGCCTGTACGCAGATGGCCGCCTGCTGGTGAGCAGTGGCGCAGCCAACACCGCCGGCCTTTTGCCCCGCTTGGGCAACCCGTGCGAAGTGGCGGTGGTGAGGCTGGAGAGAAGCTAACGCGCCCCATCACGGGATATTTTTTTATCCGCATACCGAATGGAACATCGCAACACTCGCCAGAGCTTTAAAAATGGAGCGCATCTCGTTAGCGCGGCGCATATCCACATCAACTCCTGAATAGGCTTGCAGGGAGGCGAGAATTAAGAGCTTGGCGTTTGTCCGCGCGATAGCCTGTTCAATTCGACATTGCCGTGATTCGAGCATTGAAATTCAGAGATTTTTCTTGCTTTTTAGACGAAAATGTGTTATTAAAATAAATAAACTCTCTTTGTGAGGAGTTAGATGATGGGGAAAATATGTTTGTTGGTTCGTCTATGGGCGACAAGGTAAACGAACAATATTTATATTGAGTTTGCCTTTGGACGATAAAAAACAAAAATGATTTTGGAGGTGCGTTTTATGCTCTGCGACGTTTGTAAAGTGGAAATGAATGACTCAACAACAGAAATGGAAATTTCCGTTAAGGAAAGAAAGGTTAAAGCGGTCAATGTTCCGGCTATGGTTTGCCCGAAATGCAACAAGCTTGTGGTTGAGGAACTTGTGGACAAACTGGTGCGGAAGGCTGCCAAGCATTGTAAAGACGACACATTCGATTATCCTAAAGAAGTCAAAGTCTTCGGTTTTGGTTTTGGAAAAGCAAAGCTGTAGGCGCTTTAAGAACATACAATAAGTTTGTTTTTGCGCTCAAAGACGAACGAAACGGACACCTCGTAATGTGTGAGATGTCCGTTTCCGCCATTGGGTTGACGCAGATGACGGTGAGCTTTCCGAATTTAACAGCCGCCGTATGACCGCGCCCTCTTTTCACAAGTGATACAATAAAATACCGACAGGAGAAAACTCGATGTCAAATAAAATGAAACGAATAGGCAAGTATTTAACATACGCGGTTCTGACAAACACTATATACGGGTTTATTCTATATTTTTTGGTTACATGGTTAGCCAGACATTCTCTCTTGTACGCGTATATCGGCAATCTTGTGATGGTTGCTTTAGGTTTGGCGGCAGATGTATTTCTTCTCAAGTATTTTGCATCCCAAAAGATTGTTGCAGAGATAAAGAAAGAAAAAAATGCAGAGCAAAATTATCGTGTTCTTCACTGGTATATTGACAACTATATTTCCTTTAAGGCCATGCTGTATCTGTTTTATGCTTTCCTTTTGATAGCCTCACATATAATCAATTTTGGCAATATCATAGTAAGAGAGAATCTCAATAACTTTTTGCGTACAACTGATTACAGCATATTGATTGTAATCGCCTTTGACGAGTTCATCGAGCGATTTTCACAGGGAAGGAGAAACGCTGGGATAGCATTAGAAAAGCTCAAAAAAAATTGGACTGATCATCAAGATTAACGGAATATTCTGGAATACAAAATAAGCACTTAACCGCTGCGACAGTGCCCCATATACCGGCGCAGGAGGGTTCCCCTATGCAAATCACATCGGCCAAGCGCGAAGAGCTGCGCGAGATTGCGGCCTTTTTGCACGCCTGCTGGCAAACGGAATACAGCAAAATTGTAGCGTCGGATTTTTTGGGCGACATGAGCGTGGATGAGCGCCACGCCATGCTGTTGGGGCGCTTTGATGCGGATGCTTCCGCATTTCTGACGATGCGGGATGGCGTGCAGCTCGTTGGCGCCGTCGTCTTCGGGCAGTCCGCCACCGAAGGCTACTCGGATGACGGCGAAATCTCCGCCATCTACCTGCACCACGACGCTATCGGTAAGGGCCACGGACACGCGCTCTTCACAAAGGCCGAGGACGCGCTGCGCGCAAAGGGATACCGTCACTTTGTGCTGGATGTGCTTTCGCAAAACGAGCGCGCGCTTCACTTCTACCTCGCGCATGGGTACAAAAAAGTCAGGGATAGCCAGGTGCGGTTGGGCGCGCGGGCATACCCGCTGACCGTGATGCGCAAAGAAGCCCCCAACTAGCGCATCCGGCAGGGGCACGACGCCGCCAAGCGGTTGGGCGGCGGCGTGCGCGCGGCGGATCCACTGTGGGCAGGCGTGTTTCCACGGGAATTTCTATTTGAAGTATTGCCCGCAGCATGGTAGAATGCATTACAAGACAGTTATATCCCCAACAGTGGATAAGGAGGCGCAGATTTGCAGCGATTTAAAGCGATTTTTCGTGAGCATTTTATGGATTCACTCAAATCCGCGCTGCCTGTGGTCATCATCATCATCGCGCTGTGCTTTACCATCGCGCCCATCCCCAACGGTACCTTTCTGGCCTTTTTATTCGGCGCGGCGTTGCTCATCGTGGGCATCGGCCTATTTAACCTGGGCGCGCAGACCGCCATGATCCCCATCGGCGAGCACATCGGCGCCCACATCACCAAGACCCGCAGGCTGTGGTTTCTCATCGTAATGGCCCTGCTGATCGGTATCTTCATCACCGTGGCGGAACCGGATTTACAGGTGCTGGCGGGCCAGATACCCGCCGTGCCCAACGCGGTGCTGGTGATATCCGTGGCAGTGGGCGTAGGGTTGTTCTTGGTGGTTGCCCTGTTGCGCATGCTGTTCTACATCCCCATTTCCCGCATCCTCATCGTCTGTTATGCCGCCGTGTTCGGTCTGGCTGCTTTCGTATCACACGATTTTTGGGCTGTCGCCTTTGATGCGGGCGGCGTCACCACCGGCCCGATGACCGTACCCTTCATCATGTCCATTGGCATGGGCGTCGCCTCCATCCGTAGCGACAAGCACGCCAGCAACGACAGCTTCGGCTTGGTCGCTCTCTCCTCTGTCGGGCCCATCCTTACGGTCATGATCCTGGGCCTGCTCTACAATCCCACCGAGAGCAGCTACGCGACCTTGATGCCCGCGGTCACCGCCAACTCTCGTGAGCTGGGGCAGCAATTCATGGATGCATCCATCGGCTTTCCCCATTACTTCAAAGAAATTTTACTCGCGTTTGCCCCTGTGGTGGTGTTCTTTCTGATGTTTCAAATCTTTGGCCTTCACCTGAAAAAAAGGCAATTTCTGAAGATTGTGATCGGGCTTGTGTACACCTTCCTCGGCTTGGTGTTATTCTTGACCGGGGTTAACATAGGCTTTATGCCCGCCGGATATTATCTGGGTGGGCTGCTCTCCACCCTGCCCTACAACTGGGTGCTCATCCCCATTGCCATGCTGATAGGCTACTTCCTCGTCACGGCGGAACCCGCGGTGCACGTGCTCAATAAACAGGTAGAAGAGATATCATCCGGCGCAATCCCCGCCAAAGCCATGCGGGTCAGCCTCTCCATCGGCATGTGCGTATCCCTGGGGCTCTCCATGGTGCGGTTGCTCACCGGCATCTCTATCATGTGGTTTTTGGTGCCAGGCTACGCCATCGCGCTCACCTTGACCTTCTTTGTGCCCAAAATTTTCACCGCCATCGCCTTTGATTCCGGTGGTGTGGCATCCGGCCCAATGACCGCCACTTTCCTGCTGCCGCTGGCCATCGGCGTGTGCAACCAGCTGGGTGGCACGATCATGACGGATGCCTTCGGCGTAGTCGCCATGGTCGCCATGACGCCGCTGATCACAATACAGATCATGGGCTTTGCCTACAAAGTCCGTCTGAAGCCCGCCCTGTCCGCCCAGGGCGAAGAACTGGCCGAGCGGGCGGATACAGATATTATTGAATAGCGTGCAATGGAAAGAGGAAACGCCTATGCTGAACCTGGAAATGCTGATCGTAATCACAGAGCGCAACAACAGCGAAGAGTTTGTGCGCCTCTTTCAGGCGCAAGGGTTGCCGCTGATGCTGGCGGCGCTGGGCCGGGGCACCGCCACCCAAGAGATACTGGATATGTTCTCGCTGGAGATGACGGAGAAGGCCGCATTGTTTGCGGTGGCCAACAGCGACCACCTGCGCGACGCCATCAAGGCGGTCGACAAAGTTATCATGCTCAAGGCCCCCGGCGCAGGCATCATGTTCACCGTGCCCCTGCGCAGCGTGGGCGGCGAGGCCACTGCGCACTACCTGGCGGAACACAAAACTATTGAAAAGAAGGAATATCCCATGTCCACCAACCAAGACTTTGAGCTGGTTATTGTCGTCACCAACGAAGGTTACAGCAATCTGGTGATGGATGCGGCCCGCAACCAGGGTGGCGCGACGGGCGGCACCATCCTGCACGCGCGGGGTGTCGGGATGGAGCAGGCACAAAAATTCTTTGGTATCTCTATCTCGGCTGAAAAAGAGATGATCTTCATTATCTGCCGCGCCATCTGCCGCAACCGCATCATGGAAGCGATCATTGAAGGCGCGGGGCAGGGTACAAAGGCCAAATCCATCGTGTTTTCCGTACCTGTCAGCTCCGCCGCTGGGCTTTGGATCTTGCGGGAGCAGGCGGAGAGTGACGCGTAAATTTTACGTAATCTTTACACATACCTGCGTGTACTTTTGACGCCATCCATGTATGCTTTGTTTGCGGCCAAAAGCAGCCGGTCGCGATCAATCATGTATGGAGGGAAAACAATGAAAAAGGTAGCCGCAAAAATTCTGACCGTGGTGCTCGTTCTCTCGTCTCTTGCGGGTTTCGCCGCATCCGCCAGCGCCAACAGCTTTGACGCAGGCCGGCCTATATCCGTCGTATCCCGCGAGGATGGCAGCGGCACGCGCGGCGCGTTTATTGAGTTGTTTGGCATCGAAGTCAAGGCCGACGATGGCACCAAGAAGGATATGACCACCAAAGAAGCCACCATCGCCGACAAGACGGATATCATGATGACCAATGTGGCCAACGACCCGTACGCCATCGGTTACATTTCACTGGGTTCACTGAATGACACGATCAAGGCATTGGCTATCGGGGGCGCAGCGGCCTCCATTGAGAACATCAAAAACGGCACATACGCCGTTCAGCGCCCGTTCAATATCGCCACCAAGGGCGAGGCAACCGGTCTGGCCAAGGATTTTATTGACTTCATCCTCTCCAAGGAAGGGCAGGATGTCGTGAATGCCAACAAGTACATCGTCATAGACGAGGCCGCTGCCCCCTTTGGCGGCAGCAAGCCTGCGGGCAAAATTGTGGTTGCCGGTTCTTCCTCAGTCACACCCGTCATGGAAAAGCTGAAGGAAGCCTACCAGGCCCTGAACCCCGATGCGGTGATTGAGATACAGATGAGCGATTCCAGTGCCGGTATGACCGCGGCCATCAACGGCACGTGCGATATCGGCATGGCCAGCCGCGCACTCAAGGAAAGTGAGCTGACGGAGCTGACCGAGACCGTTATCGCATTGGATGGTATCGCCGTGATCGTCAACAACCAAAACCCACTGGTCGGCCTGGCCGCCGAGCAGGTGAAGGATATCTTTACCGGCGGCGTCACCCAGTGGAGTGACGCGCAATGAGGCGCAACGATACCGCCAAGCGCCGCGCCTACCGGGAATCGGCCATGCGATTGGTCTTCCTGCTCTCAGCCCTCGCCGCCATATTGGCGGTGGGGCTGATTTGTGTGTTTCTGTTCGCAGGTGGCATCCCGGCCATCGGCAAGATCGGTGTCTTTCAATTTTTATTGGGGCAGGAATGGTCGCCTAGCGACATTCCCCCCGCCTTTGGTATATTCCCCATGATCATAGGCAGCCTCTATGTGACGACGGGGGCTATTCTATTCGGCGTACCCATCGGCATCTTTACGGCGGTGTTTCTGGCCAAGGTATGCCCCAAACCGCTGTACAAGGCGATAAAGCCCGCCATTGACCTGTTGGCGGGTATCCCCTCTGTGGTGTACGGCTTTTTCGGCATCGTAGTGCTCGTGCCGCTGGTACGAAACACCTTTGGCGGCAACGGCAGCAGCATACTGACCGCTTCCATTCTGCTGGGGATCATGATTTTGCCCACGATCATCAACGTGACGGAAAGCGCCATCCGCGCGGTGCCGGATGAGCTGTACGAGGGCGCGGTGGCCTTGGGCGCAAGCCACGAACGGGCGGTTTTCGGCGTCATGCTGCCCGCAGCCAAATCCGGCGTGATGGCGGCGGTGGTGCTGGGCGTCGGGCGCGCCATAGGCGAGACGATGGCGGTGAAGATGGTGGCCGGCAATCAGGCGCTGCTGCGCATGCCAAACGAGTTTCTCAAGGGCGTGCGCACACTGACAGCCAATGTGGTCATTGAGATGGGCTATGCGGAGGGCTTGCACAGAGAAGCGCTGATCGCGACCGGGGTTGTGCTGTTTGTGTTCATCCTGCTGATCAACCTGCTCTTCTCCGCGTTGAAACGGGAGGGAAAATGAAAACAAAGCCGCTGGATATGCTGCTGCGGGCCTTAACATGGTGCTGTGCTGCCATCACATGCGCTGTGCTGCTCTACCTGGTCGGGTACATTCTCGTCCAGGGCATCCCCTTTATCAAGCCATCCCTGTTTGCCCTCGCCTACAACAGCGAGAACGTATCCCTTCTGCCTGCACTCGTCACCACCGTGCTGACGGTGGCCGCCTCTTTGCTTGTTGCCGTGCCCTTTGGCGTGTTTGCGGCCATATACCTTGTGGAATATGCCCGGCGCGGCAACCGGCTGGTGCGGCTTGTGCGGGTGACCACAGAGGCGTTGGCTGGCATCCCTTCCATCGTGTATGGGCTTTTCGGGTGGCTGTTTTTCGTGGTGTGGCTTGGCTGGGGGCTTTCGCTGCTGGCGGGCAGCTTTACCCTGGCCATCATGATCCTACCGTTGATTATGCGCACCACGGAAGAGAGCCTGAAGGCCGTGCCCGACAGCTACCGGGAGGGCGCTTTCGGCCTGGGCGCGGGCAGGCTGCGCACGGTGTTTCGCATCGTTCTGCCTGCGGCATCCCCCGGGATACTTGCGGGCGTTGTGCTGGCCATCGGCAGAATTGTTGGCGAGACCGCCGCGCTCATCTATACTGCAGGCACAGTCGCCCAGATACCCGCCAGCCCGCTTGCTTCCGGACGGACACTGGCCATACACATGTACGCGCTCTCAAGCGAGGGGCTGCACACAGGGCAATCCTACGCCACGGCGGTCATCCTGCTGGCCGTAGTCATCGGGATCAACGCGCTGGCCGCATCCGCGGCTAAAAGAATAGCGACGAGGTGACGACATGAAAAAATTTACCCTGCGCGACGTGGCGTTATGGTATAATGATTTTAAAGCGCTTCAAGATGTTTCGATGGAGATTGAAGCCAATG
>JAITTS010000081.1 GCA_031286995.1 Oscillospiraceae bacterium | reverse complement strand
TGGATGCTGGGCACAAAGTTCCGTCAACTGCGAATGGTTGAGGCGCTCAAGAGTGTAGAATAGGGTTTCACGCAGATAGAGGAGGGATAACATGCGGCGTAACCAAGGATGGATCAGACGTTTTGCCTGCGGGCTGCTGGCATGGGTTCTGACCTGGGGCGGCGCGGCGCTGGCAGCTTCTTCCGTGCCCGGGCAGGGGAGCGAGACGGCCGCGGCGCAGGGCTACCGTTTTTCCGCCAAGGGCCGGGTGGCTGTGCCGGATAGCGTCACCCTCACCGCGCCCATGGGTGGGCAGGCAGAGAATTTTACCTGGCAGAGCGGGGATGCGGTGACGGCGTCTGCTCTGGCGCTGCGTCTTATCCCCACCCAGCTTTACGCGCCCAATGACGGCGTGGTGCGCGGCCTCCGCGCCGCGCGCGGGGAGCTTGCCGAGCACGCCCAGGCCCAGTACGGGGCTTTATGCTTTATCGCGCGGGATGAAGTGTGGCACGTGGCCGCATCCACCGTCGGCGGCCACAATGACGCGGAGAACCGGGATATCCGCGTGGGCGATCGCCTGCGTGCGCGAACTGGCAGCGGCGACGACGAGGTGACGGGCACGGGCACGGTCATCGCGGTATCGGGCCGCAATTTTACGCTGGAATTGCCCGCCGGAGAGTTTGAGCTGGAGGATAGCGTCAAGCTGTACTTGGGCACGGGCAGCAGCTTCCACAGTGAAGACTTGGTGGGCCGTGGCAAAGTGGGGCGCCCGCCCTTGCTGCCGGTGGCGGGTCAGGGCGTGGTGGCCGAGGTACTCGTGGCGGATGGTGACCGCGTCACCCGCGGCCAGCCCCTGTTTGTGCTGGATAGCGCTGCCGCCCAGTACGGCGGCGAAACACCGCCTGCGCCGGATATCCTCTTTGGCACGGATGCGATTGTGGGGGAAATACTGGTGCGCCCCGGTCAGTTTGTGGCACAGGGTCAGGCGCTGATGACGCTGCTGCCCACCGGCAGCCTGGAGGCGGCGCTGGAGGTGGACGAGCTGGATATATCCGGCGTTGCCCTTGGTCAGCAGGTGCGGGTAACGGTGGATGCCTATTCAGGCCGGGAACGGATGGGCACCGTGCGCCAGATCAAGCCCTTGGGCTTGACCGTGCTGGATACCACCAAGTACCAGGTGATGGTCACATTTGAAAAGAGCGATGATCTGCTCATCGGCATGCACGCCACGGGATATTGGTACTAGTAGCCAAGGTACCTGTGTCAGATAGGCCCGTGCGCAATGGATCAAAGCCACCCTTGCACAAGACACCTGCGCAGCGCCGGGGCGCCATCCGTGCGACCGGATCGCTGTGTTGCCTTCGTGCGGCTTTGCTTATCTTTACGCTTGCGCCGTACATCCGCTTGCGTTACAATAAGCAAGCAGTGCCAATGGCTTATGAGAGCAAAGACTATTTTGGGCAGAGAGGTGTGTGCGCATGAGCAAGCAAGCCATCCAAACAGACAAAGCGCCGGGTGCTATCGGGCCTTATTCTCAGGGCATTTCCGCGGGCAGGCTGGTGGTTACATCCGGTCAGTTGCCCATCAACATGGCCACAGGCGGCCTGGAGACTCAGAATATCCGCGAGGCCGCCCGCTACGCGTTGCAAAACGTGCAAGCTGTGCTGCAAGCCGCGGGCGCGGGGATGGATGCGGTGATCAAGACGACCGTGTTTCTCACGGATCTTGCGGATTTCGCGGCGGTCAACGAGGTATACGCCACCTTCTTTGGGGATACGCCGCCGGCCCGATCCTGCGTGCAGGTGACAGCCCTGCCCAAGGGCGCGCACATTGAGATAGAGGCAATCGCCAGTCTGTAAGCGGCGCACCATTTACGAACGGAGAGACGAGCATGCCCAAAATTGCCATGACGACCCCGCTGGTGGAGATGGATGGCGACGAGATGACGCGCATCCTGTGGCGCATGATCAAAGAACATTTGGTAGAACCCTTTGTGGCTTTACAGACTGAGTATTATGACCTGGGCCTGCCCAACCGTGAGGCCACCGCCGACCAGGTGACCGTGGATGCCGCCCTGGCCACGAGACGCCTGGGCGTGGCCGTTAAGTGTGCCACCATCACCGCCAACGCCCAGCGGGTGGAAGAGTACGGCCTGACCAGGCAATGGAAGAGCCCCAACGCCACCATCCGCGCCCTGCTGGATGGCACGGTGTTTCGCGCCCCTATCCCTGTAGCGGGCATCACTCCTGCCGTGCGTTCGTGGAAGAAGCCAATCACCATCGCCCGGCATGCCTACGGCGATATCTACCGCAATACGGAGATGCGCGTGCCAGGGCCGGGCCGGGCAGAGCTGGTGTTCACCGGCGTGGATGGGGAGCAGCGGCGCGAGGTGATTCACGATTTTGAAGGCCCCGGTGTGCTGCAAGGCGTGCACAACCTGGATGCTTCTATTGAGAGCTTTGCCCATGCCTGTTTCACCTACGGCCTGGCCGTGGGGCAGGATGTCTGGTTCGCCGCCAAGGATACCATCTCCAAGACCTATGATCAGCACTTTAAGGAAGTATTCCAGCGGGTGTTTGATGCGCAGTACGCTCCCCGTTTCATGGAGAAGGGTGTTTCGTACTTCTACACCCTCATCGACGACGCGGTGGCCAGGGTCATTCGCTCGGATGGCGGCATGGTATGGGCATGCAAAAATTACGATGGTGATGTGATGAGCGACATGGTGGCCACAGCCTTCGGCTCTCTGGCCATGATGACATCCGTACTGGTATCCCCCCAGGGGCAGTTCGAGTACGAGGCGGCGCACGGCACCGTCACCCGCCACTACTACCGTCACCTGAGAGGCGAGCGCACATCCACCAACCCCGTGGCCACCATCTTTGCCTGGTCGGGCGCTTTGCGCAAGCGCGGCGAGTTGGATGCGCTGCCGGGGCTTGCCGCTTTTGCCGGCAGGCTGGAGCGCGCTACGCTCGGCACCATCGCCGAGGGCCGTATGACGCAGGATTTGGTGGATCTGTTCGAAGGCCCCGCGCAAGCCTTGACCAGCGAGGATTTTTTGAGGGCTGTGGCCGAAAAGCTGCGCTAAAATCCGTCCCGCGCGTTACATCACCGCACGGCAAGCGCATCCAGTGATGAAGGATAACTTAATTAAATGGTATTTAAGTTGTCAAAGCCCACCGGATATGGTACAGTGTAGCCAAGCAAGGCGAGTGCCCCAAATGGGGCGCACAATGCAGAACACCAGGTGTGGGTGCCGTTTCCCTCCTTCGGTTCCCGCACACGCATATGGAACAGCCCCGCAGAGCACGCTCTGCGGGGCCTATGCATCTAAACGGCTAAGCCTAGTAGCCTAAATCCTCATCCACCAGCAAAACATCTATGTTTTGCCAAGAAGCGGGTCTCGTGAGTACCAGCGTAAAGCGGCATATGGATTCGGTACAGTGCTGCTCATCGCAGGTGCCCGCGCTGGCGCAGGGGGTATTCAGCCCAATGCGCCGTGCGTTGCGGGGGCAGGCATCTCGCTTAATGCGGGATATGGCGGCCAGCAGGCCGTTGCCCTGCACCAGCTTGTTCTGGCCTATGACCAGGTAGATGCGGGCAGGGCCATAGCACAGCGCGGCCACCCGGTTGCCGCCGCCGTCAATCTGCACAATGCGTCCGTCAGACGACAGTGCATTGGCCGAACACAGGTAAGCATCGGCCAGCATGGCCCGGCGCAACAGGGGCGGGCGATCGGCAGCAGGCACCTCCCAGTGCCACAGCACCTCGCGGCCATCCGCCCGCAGGGCTTGGGCCAGGCCCATCTCTTGCAGGGTCACAGAGCCGCCAAAGGCTACTTGCGGCGCATCCGCCAGCGCTTGGCGCAGGTACGCGGCGGCCTGCCCGGCATTTTCAAAGGAGTGCACCCCAAACCCGCGCTGTGCCAAGGCGTGTTCTACGTGTGCAAAATCCAAAGCATATTCCCCCTTCATCGGATACCTATACTTATAAATATAGTATACTATACACGGCGACAGAAAGAAACGCATACCCGCAAGATTTCGTAAAAAATTCAAAAATACTCTCGCATCAGGCAAACGCATATGAAAAATTACGCACAGCGGCAAGTATCCTGTACATGGTCACGCTGCCACAAGCGGAGGAAGACAGGGGAATGGCCGTGGGAGTTGATGAAAAGACATGCACACAAAAAGGGCGAGGAACGCTCGCAATCAAGCCGTTCCCGCCCTTTTTATATAGGGATACTGTTCATTGCTGCCGCTCATGTGCCAGGCAGCGCCCAATGTGTCAGAGTAACCGTTAAACTTCAGGACAGCGGGGCGTTTTCAGAGAGTGCCAGTTAAAGATGAACCGCTTCTACTGCGAGACAAATGCCGCACCGCGCTCGCCCTTTACTGTCAGGGAGTCGAGAACGATGTGCAGATAGCTTTGTCCGTTTTCGTCATAAGTTTCGAGCGTACCGGTGACCTCGCACCAGTCGTTTTCGGTTGGGTAGGTCTTGTCAGAGCCTTTTGGCCAGACGACCTCGAACCCCGCTTGACCGTCTGCCCCGCAGCAACCCGGCGAATTGCGGTAGACCAGGTAGTATGTCATATTCGTTTCAGTCCACGAATATTGCGTGAACATACCCTCGTACCTTATCTTTTTGCCGAGGTAATCATCTTGATTGAGGTAAACGTCGTTAAGCTGCGCGATAAACAGGCTTTCCGTTATTTCAACGGTATCACTGTCCATGGGGGGCTTTGGGGGGCCCAACACAGGCGCGGCGGTTGGTTGTGATGTGCCGGCAGTGTCTTGACCATCGGCCATGGGCGTATTGCTGCCATCCTCAGCCTGGCTCTCGGAGGCGCTTGCCTGACAGCCGGCGAGCGCGAATATCAGGCACAGGATGAGAAGTATGGAAATCCGCTTCATTTACGAACCCTCCCCTTGATGGCGTTAATCAGCCAGAATATCAAGAACGCGATGAGATTGACCACGACGATGGTTGCGCCCGTCGGCAAGGAACGGGTTATGAAGCCGTGCCCTTGCCTGACCTGAATGCCGATAAACGAGGCATTCGCGCCGATGAAGAAGCACCCGACCGATACCAATGCGGAGCATAGGGTCACTGTGCGGAAAGTTTTACACAAGCGCATACTCGTCAGCGCGGGGAAAATGATCAGCGCGGAAATGAGCATCGCGCCCATCATCCGCATGCCAAGCACAATCGTAATCGCCGTGAGGAATGCTATCAGCATATTGTACATCGAGGTTTTCACACCCGTAGCCTTTGCGAAACTTTCGTCAAAGGTCACGGCGAAAATTTTGTTATACGCAAGGACAAACACTGTTAGAACCACTGCACTCAAGACCACCGAGAGCGCCAGGTCGTCTTTGCTGAGTGTCAGTAGGCTGCCGAACATGAAATTGCAAACATCAGTGTTCAGCCCCGTTGTGATGGATATGAGCATTACGCCCAACGCGAGCGCGCTTGCCGAAATCAGCGCGATTGCGGCGTCACCTTTAATTTTGCTGCTTTCGCTGATTCTAAGGAGCAGGAAGGCGGCAAGCACCACCACGGGGATTGACACCTCAAGCGGCGCGAGGTTAAACGCCATTGCCACGGCAAGCGAGCCGAATCCGACGTGAGACAACCCGTCGCCAATCATTGCGTAGCGTTTCAGCACAAGGCTTACGCCGAGAAGCGCGGCGCACAGAGACACAAGCACCCCGACCACGACGGCGCGGATGATAAACGGCTGCTGCCACATTTCTATCAAGGTGTTAATCATTGCGCTCACCGCCCATAAAAGCCTTGCTCACAGGGGAATTTAGGTAGCCGGTGGTCGTGCCGAAAAACGCCTGCCTATTTTTTAGGTGCAGGATGTGGCTTGCGTACTTGACCGCGCTGTGGATGTCGTGGGAAACCATGATGATGGTGATGCCCGTATTGTGGTTGATCTCCGCAATCAGGCGATAGAGTTCCTGGGTGACCACGGGGTCAAGCCCCGCCACAGGCTCGTCGAGCAACAGAACTTTTTGCGTGGCACACAGGGCACGGGCAAGCAACACCCTTTGTTGCTGACCGCCGGAGAGTTCGCGGTAACAGCGGCGGCGGAGCAGTGTTATGCCGAGCCGCTCAATGCTCTCGTTCGCCGCCGCTTTATCTTTACAGGTGTAAAACGGCAGAACGCCGCGCGCAGAGAGCCGCCCTGATAGGACGACCTCATACGCGCTTGCCGGAAAGTCTTTCTGCGCGGCGGTTTGTTGGGGAAGGTAGCCGATTTCGGTGGGCTTTAAACCGTCACCCATCAGAACACTTCCCTCTATGGGTGCTTTTAGCCGCAGCAGCCCCTTGATGAGCGTACTTTTTCCGGAGCCGTTCTCGCCGACCACGCATAGATAATTGCCGCTTTGCACTTCGAAGTTCAGCCCCGCAACGGCGGTGTTTCCCTCATACCCAAAGGAAGCGCCCCGGCAAGTGATAAGCGCCATATTAGTTCAGCGCCTCCTTCAACGCATCCACATTGGCGCTCATCAGATCGATGTAGGTCTTGCCCGATGAAAAATCCGCCTGTGAGATGTTGTGGCAGGCGTGCAGCAGCAGCACCTTTGCGCCCGTCGCTTCGCTGATGGTGTTCGCCATTTTTTCGTTGGACATTTCGATGTGGAATATAACAGGGATGTTCTCCGCATTGATTTTATCAATCAGAAATTTGACCGTCGCAGGGCTTGCCTCAGTCTCGGTGGCGCAACCGGGGAAAGCGGCGAAGTAATCGAGCCCGTAAGCATCCGCAAAATAGCGGAACGGGAAGCGGTCGCCGAACACGATGGTCTTTCTGGCGGCGTTATCGGCTACGGCCTGGAACGTTGCATCCAGCTCGTCAAGCTGCGCAAGGTACGCCATTGTGTTCGCCCTGTAGGTTTCAGCGTTGGCGGCATCGGCCTGGCAAAGCGTGTCGGAAATTTTTTGGGCTATCAGTTTGGCGTTCCGGGGCGAGGTCCAGACGTGTTCGTCATATTCGGGCTCTTCCTCGCCGCCTTCGGTGGGTTCTTCCGCTTCTTCTTCGCCCTGCATACCCTCTACGACCTCTTCCTCTACGGCCTCGACACAGTCCATAAGGGTGATAATCTTCATTTTGGATGTATCCACGCCATCGAGGATGCCTTTCACCCAGTCGTCCGACTCGCCGCCGGCATAGATAAACACGTCGCAGTTTTGGATTTTGAGAACATCCCGCGGGGTCGGCTCAAAGGAGTGGGTTTCCGCGCCGGGGAGCAAGAGCATGCTGATATCCGCCTTGTCGCCCGCTATGGCGCGGGTGAAGTCGTAGGGGGGGAATATGGTGGCGACGACGCTGATTTTGCCGCCGTCTGCGGCTGTGGTTGGCGCGGTTGTTTCTGCGCAGCCGGTGAGCGCCGCTGCGGCAAGCAAAGCCGCGATAGCAATGGACAGGATTCGTTTCATACAGAATAACCTCCACAATTTTACATATTGTAATTGGGATGCAAAAATACAGGGGAAGGCCAACTGCGCCCAAAGGGCATACCTGCCCCTTGGCCGATGATTGCGCCCCCTTGCGGAGGTTATTTTAATTGTTCAGCCTGATTTTCAGGGAAACGAGCGTGGAGAAGCCAAAGCGCGGCTGTGCCGGCTGCAAAGAAGAGAGCAAGCCAAGCAGACCGCCTATTGCGACAACGGCGGCTACCAAGGCGGTGGAAAGCGTTTTTAAGAGGTTTTCGGCGGATTGGGCGTGCATACAAGCGGCGCAAGCACCACCGGGCCCTTCATGGTCGTGGATATGGTTGGCGTTTTCGAGTGTGTAAAGGCTGGAGAAGAGTAGGATCGTTATGAAAAAAACGCAAGCCACCAAGGCCGCCAGCCTGACTGACCGCTTGCGTTGGCCGTTCGCTGATGCGCCTGTTGCGTTACGGCACATACCTTCCCCTCCCCA
The DNA here is from genome assembly GCA_031286995.1 of Oscillospiraceae bacterium. GTDB lineage: Bacteria > Bacillota > Clostridia > Christensenellales > Aristaeellaceae > JAITTS01. The sequence continues at coordinate 648 of JAITTS010000081.1, read as the reverse complement.
TAAATTATATGTATTGCTTGCCACAGCAACCCCGGCATTTGCCGTAGATAACGGTTTTAGCGGCATCTACCTCGAAGTTGTACTTCTGCAATATGCCTTTTGCGGCAAGCGGCAGAGTTTCGCCATCCATATGAATCATCCTGCCGCATTCCTCGCATTTTAGATGAAAGTGTGCGGCGTTACCGCAGCCTTCGCCTACATACTGGTAACACGCGCCTGTGTTGCCGTTGAGCAGATACTTGCGGAGCTTCCCTTGCCGCACCATTTTGTCGAGTTGGCGAAAGACCGTTGTACGGCCGATGCAGACTTCGCCCTGGCTGAAATGCGCGGCTATCTGTGCGGCGGCGAGGTGTTCGCCGCCGTGCTGCATCAAATAGGCGAGGATAGCTTTTCCCTGTTTGGTTGTATAGGCGGATGGCCGGCCGGTCAAATGATTCCCTCCCCCTGGCACAAACTGAAACCGAATACCAGTTTAATATAGGCAAAGGCAAAAGTCAATACGGTATTGGGTACCAGATTAAAAAATGTATGTCGAGGTACAATAGATAAGTGAAAAAGACAAGCCGCTCTTGGTTTGGTAAAATGGTGAGTGAAAAGCAAACCACAACCGAACCGAAAGGAGCGACTTGTCATGGTAAGCGTAACACA
>JAITTS010000049.1 GCA_031286995.1 Oscillospiraceae bacterium | reverse complement strand
ACCGTTCCCCGTGGTGCGCTTGCCCACCGTCTTATTAAAAGATACCTTTTCATCGGGCTGCACCCGCAGACCGTTTAACTTCTCCAGCGCAATGCGGATGTTTTCGTTGCGCCCCGGCTCACTGCGGTAGTTGATCTCTGTATTGACCACCACGATGCACGTCAAATTCTCTTGCAGTTGCGCCCTGGTGACGGCGGGCGGAATTTGTTGCAGCGCAGGCGCAAATGCCCCGCTCTCCAGGCTATAGAGGTACCGCTCCACCTCCCGCTGCACGGGCGCGACATCCAGGTAACACCCGTAAACCTCATCCACGTAGGCAAAGGGTTCCTCATTATCCGGGGTAAAGTCCGCTGTGGCGTCCACCGGGTCGCGGGCCACATCCGCCTGTATCTGGGCCAGCAGCGTGCGCAGCTTCTCCGTATCGTAGGCGAGGCCACCGGTGGCGTGATAGGGTTGCGCCTTCAATTGGTTGATGACCCGCTGGCGTTCCATCAGGCTGCCCTGGCGGCCCACCTGCCAGGCAGCCTGCAGTTGGCTGGTCAAATCCAGCCGCAGATCCACATCCGCCGCCACGATGCGGCGCTCGCCAACGGGTAGCTGCAGGGCCACATACCAGTCATTCAACTGTTGCTGCTCCATACTCGCCAGGTGGGCCTGAGCCTGCTCCAGCGTCATGCCGCCCAAGTGTACCGAGCCCACGTATACGCCCTGGTAAAAAGTGTCGCCGCCCTGGCCCTGTATATCCAAGTACAGCAGCGCACTGTAGCCCGCCAGGCCCACCGCCGCCATCAGCAGCAGGCTGATCACGGCCACCGCCGCGCCGCTGCCGCGCCTGGCTTTGCGCTTGGGGCGGGCTTGAGGGCCGCGTGCCGCGGATCGCCGGCCTTTGCCTTTGGAGGGCATGGCAGAGACGGAGGGCATATCAGCTCTCCTGGGCGGCACTGGCTGGGGCGGGCGGTAACCCGCCTGATACCTCGGCTGGTTGTTGGCCATGGGTCTCCTCCTGCTAATCGGCTTAGGATAGCGGCAACCACACGCCCACTGTGTGCCTGGCCGCGCGCCATAGCGCCGTTGCGTCCGCTTGCTTTTGATCCCAACCACGCATGCCGTCGCCTATGCGCACGGATCGTACGCTGGGGCCGTGAAAGTCGCTGCCCCCCGTCACCAACAGGCCATTCACTCGCGCAAACTGGGCAAACCCGTGAGCCTGCGCAGGCGTGTGGCCGGGATGATAGGCCTCTATGCCCATCAGCCCCTCATCGCGCCATATCAATGCCCGCCGGTACACCTGCTGCTCATGCAAGGGCAGCAAACCGGGATGCGCCAACACGGGCGCCGCGCCTGCCTCACGCAATATGCGGATAGCCCGGGCCATGGGCAGCGGAGGTCTGGGCACGTAGGCGGGTCTGCCGGGTTTCAGAAAGCGCTCAAACGCCTCCTTGATGCTGGTGACCGCACCTTGGGCTACCAAAGCCTGGGCCACATGGGTGCGGGATAGACTGTGTTCGGCGCGAGCCGCCACCGCCAGCTCATCCAAGTGCAGACCCAAGGCATCCAGCTTGCTCAGTATCGCGCTCGCCCGTTGCCTGCGCTGAGCCTGCAGATCCGCAAAAAAGGCAGTCAGTGCCGGCGCTTCGGCATCCAAGCCGTAGCCCAACAAGTGCACCTCGCCGCCCTCTGTGCCCAACTCTACGCCGGGGATCAGCGCCACGCCCGCCGCGTCGGCCGCATTCCGCGCCTGGGGAATGCCATCCACGCTGTCGTGATCGGTCAGCGCCACCAACGCCGCGCCCAGCCCCGCTGCCTGTGCCACCAATGCCGCGGGGGCCAGTACGCCATCCGACGCGGTGGAGTGCAGGTGCAGATCAATCAGCATGCCGGCCCTTGCAATAGCCCGCTATCCGCCACGCGCCGCACTGCCTCGCGCATGCTCTCCTCCGGCTGCACCAGGGCCATGCGCACATAGCCCTCGCCCGACGGCCCAAAGGCCGGGCCGGGCACTACGATGACGCCGGTACGCTCCGCCAAGGCCATGGCGAACGCTCTCGCCTGACCCCAGCCCTCGGGAATAGGCGCCCACACAAACATGGTGGCCTGGGGCTTGGGGATATCCCACCCCACCGCGCGCAAGCCATCCAGCAGCACATCCCGTCGGGCCTGATAGGCGGCCCGGGTAGCCGCTACCTGATCCTGTGGGCCATCCAGCGCGGCCTGCGCCGCCAGTTGAACGGGTAGGAACACGCCAAAGTCAAGATTGCTCTTAAGGGAGCGCAACAGACCCACCATCTGCGCGTTGCCCAAGGCAAAACCCACCCGCGCCCCGGCAAAATTGTAGGTCTTGGATAGAGAGTTAAACTCTACCCCCACATCACAGGCGCCCTGTGCCTGCAAAAAACTGCCGCAACGCAAGCCATCAAAGGTCAACTCGCTGTAAGCGTTGTCGTGCAGTACGGCGATATCGTTGGCCTGGGCAAACGCCACCAAATCCTGATAATAAGCGACAGAAGCCACTGCCGAGGTGGGGTTGTTGGGGTAGGATAAAATCATCAGCTTGGCACGCCGCGCCACATCCTGCGGGATGGCATCCAAATTCACCAGATAGCCGTTAGCGCGCAACTGAGGCATGCGCTCTACCCGCATACCACATAACGTGGGGCCGATAGTGAAAATCGGGTAACCGGGATCGGGCGTGAGCACGGTATCCCCCACATCCAGCAGGGCCTGGGCGATATGAGCCAGGCCATCCTGCGAGCCCAGCAGGGATGTGATCTGGGTGGCCGCATCCAGCGCCACACCAAAGCGGCGCCGATACCAGGCCGCCACCGATGCCAGCAACTCCGGTCTATCCTGCACGGCGTAACGATAGTTTTCGCCCTGCTGCGCGCCCTGGGCCAGCGCCTGCATCACGTGAGGAGCCGGGGGCTGATCCGGCGAACCGATGGATAAATCTATCACCCGTGCGCCCTGAACCGACAGGCGCTGGCGCAACGCCGCCAGTTCCGCAAAAATGCTTTCTTCATAGGGTGCTAATTTGTCGGAAAACCGCATGCTTCCTCCGCGTGTTGCAAAATGCGTGTGACAGCGCGCACCCTTTAAGCCTCTTGCGCCAGAAACGCCTCAAACTCTCTGCCGTCGATAACTTCTTTATCCAGCAGCATATCCGCCAGGGCACGCAGCTTTTCCAGATTGTCCTTGAGCACCTTTTCAGCGCGCTCGTAGGCACGGTGCAGGTTCTTCTGCACCTCTTGATCAATCTTAGCCGCCACTTCTTCCGAATAGTTGCGGGATTGCTGCGCAAAATCGCGGGCCAAAAACACCTCTTGCTCACCCCCGAGGTACACCGGGCCTAAATCGCTCATGCCAAACTGGGTCACCATGCGGCGGCTAAGCTCGCTGGCTTTATGGATATCGGATGTGGAACCCGTGGTCACGTCGCCATACACCAGCTTTTCCGCAGCATAGCCGCCCAGCATCATGGCCAACTTGTCGTGCAACTGCAGGCAGGAGTACCCATCCCGTTCTTCCTCGGGCAGAGAGAGCGTGTGCCCACCGCTGCCACCCCTGGGGATGATGGTGACCAGATTGACCTTGTCGCAGTTGGGCAGCTTGGCCCCCACCAAGGCGTGCCCGGCCTCGTGATAGGCGGTCAGCTTCTTATCCTTTTCGTGTACCACGTGGCTGCGCTTCTCCGGCCCCATCTGCACCCGCTCCACAGCCTCGCGCAGGTTGCTCATGGTGATCTGCGCCCCCTTGCTGCGGGCACAGAGAATGGCCGCCTCATTCATGATGTTCTCCAAATCCGCGCCGGTGAACAGGGGTGTGCTCTTGGCGATCACGCGCAGATCCACATCCTCGGCCAGGGGCTTACCCTTGGCGTGCACCTTTAAAATCTCCTCACGGCCCTGTACATCGGGATAATTGACGGTCACCTGGCGGTCAAAGCGCCCGGGCCGCAGCAGCGCGGGATCCAGGATGTCGTGCCGGTTGGTGGCCGCCAGCACGATGACGCCCTCATTATTTGAGAAACCGTCCATTTCAACCAATAATTGGTTTAATGTCTGTTCCCGCTCGTCATGCCCGCCGCCCAGGCCCGCACCACGGTGGCGGCCCACCGCATCTATCTCGTCGATAAACACGATGCTGGGCGCATTGCGCTTGGCGGAATCAAACAGGTCGCGCACACGGCTGGCGCCTACGCCTACGAACATCTCCACAAAATCTGAGCCGGAAATGGAGAGAAAGGGTACCCCCGCCTCCCCGGCCACGGCCTTGGCCAACAGCGTCTTGCCCGTACCCGGAGGGCCTACCAGCAGCAGGCCCTTGGGAATGCGCGCGCCAAGCTCTGTAAAGCGCTTGGGGTTCTTCAAAAAATCCACAATCTCTGCCAGTTCTTCTTTTTCTTCCACCGCACCGGCCACATCCATAAAGGTAACGCGGTTCTTCTCTGGATCGTAGAGGCGCGCCTTGCTACGGCCAAAGTTCATCACCTTGCCGTTGCCGCCCGTCTGCTGGCGCATGATGAACAGCCAGAATACCACCAGCAGACCCATCATGATCAACAGGGGAATAAACTCCATGTACCAGGGCGTGACAGGCTTAGGCAGGTACGTAATGGAGAAGGCAAAATCCTTCTCACCCACCTGATCCACGGGCTTGCCCAGCTTATCCGCATAGATCTGTTTGACGGTCTCGAAACAGTTTTCGCCCACGGTGGTCTCAAAGTCGTAAGCCTTCTCTGGAAAATCTGCCCTGGCAATTTTGGTGTCGCGCAAAAGGCCTACCAGGGTTTTCTCCATGATAGCGATGGATTCTATTTTGTCCGCTTTGACGTGGGTTATCAGTGTGGAGTAATCAATCTTCCGGTTCGTTTGATTCATGGATAGGAACATATTGGACAACAAAATGATCGCGATCAACACGACCACGTAGAATGCGATGCCTTTGTAGGATTTTTTCAAGCGTTCTCCCCCTCTCGTCTCCAAGGCGCCTTGCCCCCGGCAAAACGACCGTTCAACCTAAATTATATCATATTTTCTGCAAAAGCGCAAAAACGCTATTCCTCATATATTTCCGGCTTCAGCACGCCGATATCCGGCAAATTGCGGTAGCGCTGATTATAATCCAGCCCATAGCCCACCACAAAGGCATCCGGGATGGTAAAGCCAATGTAGTCGCCGCGCAGATCCACCTTGCGGCGATCCGGTTTATCCAGCAGCGCGGCCACGCGGATAGACGCTGCGCCCCGGGAGAGCAGGTTCTCTTTGAGAAAGGAGAGCGTCAGCCCGCTATCCACAATATCCTCCACCACCAAAGCGTGGCGGTCCACAATGTCGTGATCCAAATCCTTGAGTATGCGCACCACACCGGATGACTTGGTAGCGCTGCCATAGCTGGATATGGCCATAAAGTCCACAGTCAGGGACAGATCAATCTCGCGCATCAAATCCGCAAAAAAGGTGACCGCGCCCTTCAGGATGCCGATCATCACCAGCTCCCGTCCCGCATAATCACGGGTAATCTGCTCGCCCAGTTCTCGCACCCTGGCCGCTATCTGCTGCCGCGTTAAAAGCAGCTCTTCCCGTACATCCTGGTACAGCGCCCGGTTCAACGGCATCGTCTCTTCCTCCTAATAGCAAGTTCGCTTTCGCGAAGTTTTTTATGCTTCCCAGGGCCATTTACCCAGGTAGGCGCAATGTACCGCGCTGCGGGTTTGCGGCGTGATGGCGGCATCCTGTGCCGGGCCTACGCCGGGTATCCACAACACGCGCGATCCTTGGGCCACCAGGGGCCACGTGTCGCGCAGGGGGCGGTCTATGCCCTTATCCATCATCACCCTGCGCAGAAGACGAGCGCCGGGCGCACCCAGCATGCGAAAGGTATCGCCGCTCTGCCTGCACCGTACAACAGCCCCGGCTACAGCATCGGCATCCAGCGCCTGCTGCCGCAGACCATCACCCAGCTCGCCAGGCAACGCCGGACGGGTATGGATGCATCCGCCACCTGCTGCGGGCGTCTCTCCCCACAGAGCCAGAGGAACCGGCGCGGGGGGCGGCGCTTGGCTGGGCGACAGCAGATGCAGGTGCGCCCGCCCTCGCATAGCCCGCCAGCCTTGGGGCAGGTTGTCGCTCTGCCCCGCCGGGCCATTCAGCAACGCGCACAGAGCGGCCACATGCCGGGCTTGAGGTGAGGCAATGCCACCATCCGCCAGAGCCAGCAGCAACATGCGCCGCCGCACGGCCTCGGGCGTACCCAGCAGGGTGACGGCATTCAAGCACATACCGTAGGGTGTTGCCTTGCTGTATGGCGCCGCCGCGCGGGCTTGCGCCCACAGGCAGTCATCATCCAGCGCGATCCGCTCCGCCAGCCCTGCCAAGGCCCGCGCCACGCCGGGGTTCAGCGCGCCCATTGGGGGTAGCACGCTGTGCCGTACATAATTGCGGGCATAGGTCTCGTCCCGGTTGGTGCTGTCCTCCCGCCAGGGCTGGCCAAGCGCCTGCAGGTAGGCGCGCATCTCTTGCCGGTGAAAGCCCAGCAGAGGCCGCAGGGTGCGCCCCTGCACCGGGCGCATGCCGCTCAGCCCTGTGGCCCCGCTGCCCCGGATCATGTGCAGCAGCACGGTCTCCGCCTGATCCTCCATGTGGTGGGCCAGTGCCACCCAATCCGCGCCTATCTGCGCGCGCACCTGCTCTAAAAAGGCGCGGCGCGCCAGACGGGCGGTCTCCTCCAATCCGGCGTGAGCCCTGGCTGCACGGGCGGGGATATCCTCACGGGCCGTGTGCAGGGGTACATCCAACTGCTCGCACAGATCTCGCACAAAGGCCGCATCCCCGTCGGCCTCCTCGCCGCGTATGCCGTGATGCAGGTGAGCCGCAACCAAGCGACAGCCCCGGAGGAGACGCACTGCGCAAAACAGACGGAGCAACGCCACAGAATCTGCGCCGCCGCTGACCGCCACCAGCACGGTCTGCCCACAAAGCGCTACCCGGTGCGCATCCAGAACCTGTGCAAAACGCTGATCCAGCGAAATCATGCGCTCCCCCCTATGCAGGTACATGGATATTGTACCCGCAAGCAGCCCGTCGCGCAAGATGCTTGTAGCTAAAAACCACAAATGCCGCGCTGATTACAAAAAAATGCCGCTCTTTTGCAGAGCGGCGGGGTCTGTTTGTTTTGCTATACCGCCTCACGCCTGGGCAATGCGCCGCAGGCGTGCAGCGCGCCGGGAACGGGCCATGCCCGGGGGCAATGGGACGCGTTGCTGCGCGGATTCATCCCGCAGTTGCAGGCGCACGCACAGCACGGTCATGTCGTCTTGCAGGCATGCGCCCTGGTTCTGCGCCGCCCGCTGCAGCAACGCATCGCTGATGGCTTGGGCGGGCATGGCGTGCATCTTGACCAGCAGGCGGGCAAGCCCATCCTCTCCGCCGGGGAAACCATCCTGTACCCCATCGGATACCAACACCACCAAATCCCCTGCCCACACCGGCACGCGCACGCTGCGTGGCTGCACACTGCCCAGGATGCCCAGCGGCAGTGTCTCGCCTGCCACGGTTCGGCAGTTTTCCCCCCGCACCACGTAGGATGTGCATGCGCCCAATTTTTCAAAGGCCGCTTCGCCCGCATGCAAATCCAACAGGCAGAGATCCATGGTGGCGAACAGTTCCTCGCCCACGCAGGTGAGCAGCAGGCCGTTCACCGCCGAAAGCGCCTGTCCTCTGGAAAAACCCACCCGCAAGCACTGTTGCAGCAATGAGAGCGAGGCCCGGCTCTCTTGCTTCGCCCGCGGCCCGCTGCCCATACCGTCACTGATAGCCAGCAACTGCCGGCCGCCCCCCAAGCGCCGCACCAGGCAGCTATCCCCGGCCACACGCTCGCCCCGCTTGCATCCGGCGGAGAGGCCCACCTCCACATCCAGCGGCGCCTCCTGTTCAAAAAGTATTTCCAAATGCTCTTGGACGCCTTCCGGGCCGGGGCGCATGGGCACGCCGGCTACACGCGCCAGCGCATCCCGCAGATCGGTAATGCGGGCACAATCCGCGCAGCGCAGCAAAATCTCAATCCGCCCATGCACCCTCGCGGCGGTGAGCACCGCCCCATCCAGCCCCGCTTGGGATAGCGCACGCTGGGCGCGGCGCTTGAGGGACGGTAAAAATTCTGTGTGCGTCCGCAACGTGCGGACGATGCCCTCCATAGCCTGGGCCAGGCCATCCAACTGCACGCCGGCCAGGGTTCTGGCCTCGTTTTGACGTGCCTGCAAAGAGAGCAGCGCCCGCTCCTCCCACAGGGCGCCATCCAGGGCCTGGGCCACGTCATCGGCACGGATGCAGCCTATGAGATCTGCGGCGCGGGCCGCGTCCTTCGCATCCAAGTCCTGCCCCTCCGCCGCCTCCAACAAGCCCGTCAGCAGGCGAGCGGTATCCTCACCCCGTTGATGCCAGCACCCGTCCCCATTCGGACAATCTCTGCAGTGGCGCGCCGCCAGCCGTGCCAGGCGATCCTCATCCCGCATAAGCACGGCCCTCGCTTTGGGCAGGGCCTCGGCCAGGGTGCGCAGGCTGTGCACCCGCGCCTCCAACGCGTAAGCGAGAGCACTGCCCACCGCCTCCGGCGGAATGAGCGCCTGCTCCTCTGTCACCTCCGCGTAGCGCAGCATCCACAGGCGCCAGGACTGCGGTACGAACAGATAGCCTGCCATACCCACCGCTGCCGCGGAGAGAGCGGCCAAGCCTTCCTTGCCCTGGATGCAGAGGGTAGCCGCTACCGCCGCTAGGGCAAAGGCGGCGCAGCATAACCCGCGCCGCTTCGTGCCCAACGCGCCCACCAACGCACCGCCCAGGGCCAGTACCGCGCACAGCGCGCCCGGCATGCCCACTAACAACAGCGCAAAGCCCAGTACCCCGCCTGTCACCATGCCCACCGCCGCGCCGCAGCCTTCTGCCAGGCACAGGGTGAGACCTACAGCCAGCACAACCCCCAGATTGCACGCTGCAAACAGCGTCCACCGCGCCGCACCCAGCACCAGGGACACCAACGCCAACAATGCCGAAAACCGCTCATCCGGGCGCAAGGCCCGGCCCGGCCCCCCTAGCAGAGCGAGCACGCTGTCAAACACCGGGACGGTGGCCGCCGCCGCCGCACTGCCCAGCAGGCAGGTGATGGTCGCGGCAGGCGGCCCACCCATCAGAAAGGGCAAGGGCGCCAGCATGGCCACACCTGTCACAGCCGCCGCGCGCAGAGGAAAAGCCGGCGCGCGGCCCTTGCTTCGCCAGAAGGGATAGCCCAGCCACAGCGCTGCGCAAGCCGCCACCTGCCACCAGCGACCCCAATCCTGCGCATCCCAGCCCACCGCCACGCCCAGCAAACAACCCGCAAAGGCGCTAGGCATACCCCAGCCCGTGCCAAGCAGCGCCGCAAACATCGCCACCGCAAATGGATGGCTGCCATCCGGCATACGGGCCTGGGCCAATACAAACAGCGCCGCAGCAATGCGCGCGCCCGCCCAAAAGCCGCCGCCGCGCAAAGTTTGCGCCACACCCTGCGCAGTTCGGCGCGCGCCCAAGGCCAGGGTCTCGCCCACACGCCCGCGCCAGCCGGCGCGCCTGCGCCGTCCCCGCCGCAGGCGCGACATTCTCCGGCCCATGCCTTTCCCCTCCCCGCCGCCTGGTTCGTAGCGCCCAGTGTAGCACGGCGGGCAGGCCTGTCCATGTCGAAGCGGGCGGCGAAAAATGAAGAACCTTCGGCAGCATACAACAAAAAAAGCGCGTCTCCTCAAGGCAACGCGCCTGCTGTCGAAGTACCGCCCATCGCTGGGCCTTACACCGCGCCCACCTTTACACGCTGGTAGAAATCCTCGTAAGCGGCATACTGCATCAAACCTTCCCGCGTATCCGCCACGGTGGCGGTGGCGGCGGCGACGCCGCAACGCAGGGCGTTTTTGAGATTGCCGCCCTCCCGTAGGCCCCGCAGCAGCCCCGCCACCATAGAATCTCCCGCGCCAACGGTGGAGTGCACCGGCACCGACATGCCCGGCGCAAAGAGCGTCAGTTTGCCGTTGGTGATCATGGCGCCTTCCGCGCCCATGGATACCGCCACCACCGAGGCCCCCGCTTCCACGAGCGAAAGGGCTTGGTCGCGGATATCCCGCAGGGTCTTGAGCGGTCTGCCCGCGGACTGCTGCAGCTCTTGCAAGTTGGGTTTGACCAGGTAGGGTTTGGCGCGGATGTTACCCAGCAGTTGATCCCCCGCCACATCCACCACGCAGCGGCAGGATGGGCCTGCATCCTCAATCAGCAAGTTGTAAAAATCCGGCGGGCAACCGGGGGGTAGGCTGCCGGTCAGCACCAAAAAGTCGCTACGGGCAGCGCTCTCTGTCACCGCGCGGCGCACATGCAACAACTGATCCTCGGTGACCGGGACACCCGGCTCATTCAACTCTGTCACGGTGCGGGTGGCCACATCCTGTATTTTGATATTCACACGCGTATCTCCGGGGGCGCTCACAAAAGCGCCTTCCACTCCGTCTCGCGCCAGGCGATCCAAAATGAGCTGGCCGTAACCTTGGGCCAGCAGGCCCACGCAGCGGGCGGCCATGCCCAGGCGGCTGGCCACAATGGCCACGTGCACGCCCTTGCCCGCGCCCTGGCTGTGCTCGACCAGAATGCGATTGGTGGCGCCCATAGCAAAGGCGTTCACCTGCACCTCCCGGTCAATGGCCGGGTTGAGGCATAACGTTGTAATCATTCCGTTGCTCCTTTGGCAAGCTGTCTGGGAACGATACTTAGTATACCATAGGCGCGAGGTTTTCGCCAAGCAAAAAGGGATGCTGTGCTCCACAGAACCGCAATGTATGCTTGATAAGCCCACAAATTTTTCGTCTAACCCTCCTGAGGCAGGTTGACCAGCACCACATCGTCGCCGATTTTTTCGATGAGCGGCCAGGGGATCACCAGGCCTGTACGTTCTCCCTTGAGTATTTGTCCCACGTGAAAGGGGCCCGGCACTACAATGGCCTCTACGCATCCATCTTGGGCGCAGAACTCCAAATCAATCACTTTGCCCAGCAATCGTCCATCCGGCAGGTTGATCACATCCTTCGTGCGCAGTTCCGAAAGACTCATCGCCACACCGCCTTCCTTCGGGGCATTGTATGCCGCGGATACAAAAAAAGCCCCCAAAGGGGCATCACATATATTTTCGCATGTGCTGCAAGGCCGTCTTTTCCAGGCGTGACACCTGTGCCTGAGAGATACCGATCTCATTGGCCACCTCCATCTGCGTGCGCCCGTCAAAAAAACGCAGCTTGAGAATGTGCTTCTCTCTATCCCCCAGGCGCCGCATGGCCTCGCGGATGGAGATGCCCTCCAGCCACAGTTCGTCGGCATGCTTGTCGTCCTTCACCTGATCCATAATGTACAGGGCGTCGCCGCCGTCATTGTACACCGGCTCAAAGAGCGACACCGGGTCTTGAATGGCCTCCAGGGCGAAGACCACATCCTCGCTGGGCAATTGCAGGGCCTGGGCCAGTTCGGCTATCACCGGTTCGCGCCCCAGTTCGGCGGCCAGGGCATCGCGCGCCTGCAGGGCTTTGTAAGCGATATCCCGCAGGGATCGGCTGACGCGTATGGCGTTATTGTCGCGCAGGTAGCGGCGGATTTCGCCGATGATCATGGGCACTGCATAGGTAGAAAAGCGCACGTTGTGCGACACATCAAAATTATCCAAGGCCTTGATGAGGCCGATGCAGCCCACTTGAAACAGGTCATCCACGTTTTCGCCACGGTTATTAAAACGCTGGATGACGCTGAGCACCAGGCGCAGGTTGCCGCGAATAAACTCTTCGCGCGCGGCCTTGTCGCCGCCATGCACACGCGGAAACAGCTCGCGCATCCGCTCGTTGGAAAGCACCGGCAATGTGGCTGTATCGACCCCGCAGATTTCGACCTTGTTGATCGCCATGCTCGTTCCCTCCGCATCACCGGATGGAACCATTATTGCCACGCCAGCGCCTTTTTATGCCGCCTATCCCAGGCGCGCCATTTCCTTTTGTAGCCTGGATAGGATGCGTTTTTCCAGCCGAGATATATAGGATTGTGAGATACCCATGATGTCGGCCACCTCTTTTTGAGTGCGCTCGTGACCGCCGTAAAGACCAAAACGCAGCTCCATAATGCTCTTTTCCCTGGCAGATAACTTGGTCAGCGCACAGGAAAGCAGCTGCTTCTCCACCCCTTCCTCTATGGATCGGTAGACCATATCACCTTCCGTGCCTAGTATATCCGAAAGCAGCAACTCGTTGCCGTCCCAATCTGTGTTTAGAGGTTCATCCAGAGATACCTCCATGCGGGTGCGGCTATTGCGCCGCAGAAACATCAATATCTCGTTTTCAATGCAACGGGAGGCATAGGTGGCCAGCTTGATGCGCTTATCCGGATCAAAGGTGTTGACAGCTTTGATGAGCCCGATGGTACCGATGGAGATCAAATCCTCAATGCCCACGCCGGTGTTCTCAAACTTTCGGGCGATGTAGACCACCAGGCGCAGGTTGCGCTCTATCAGCAGGCTGCGCACCGCCTGGTCGCTCTCTTTCAGGCGTACCACCAGGCTCTCCTCCTCCTGGCGGGTGAGTGGCGCGGGCAGCACATCGCTGCCGCCAATGTAGGCCACACTGCCCTGACCCATGCGCGCCAGGATGGCCAGCGCCCTCGCCCGGCCCTCCCCTGCGGGGCGATCCCCTCGCTCCCACCGCTGCAAAAGCCCTCGCACCGTCTTGCCCCGTTGATGGATGCTGTACATCTTGTGTCTCCCTTCTCATAGGTTTACCAGCGCGCCGGGCACCAGGGCCAGCGCCCCCTCCGGTGGACTGTGCGCGCTCAGCGCCACCATGGCCTGGATGGGCGCCCAGCGGTTTTGTCGCCACAGTGCCAGCGCTGTGGGCCGAAAGCACATCAGCAGCGCGCTACCTGCCGGGGATACCATGCGCACCAGCCGAAAACCGGGCGGCAATGTGGCCAAATCCGCGGGATCCAAGCCCTGGGGCAGCAGCGCGGCCAAGGCGGCGGCGGGCGCCACCACCACGGGCAAGCCGCTGATAGGTTCCGCCAGCAGGTTGCCGCTATCCACAAGTCCCTCCACCTGGGCCGATTGTTCCCCCAGGCCGACGAGCAGACGGGTGCGCGAAATGCTGTGATCCCGCCGCCTTGCCCGCAGCAGCACATTGCCCACCGCCCAAGCGCCCAACGCCCCGGCCGCCCACACGGGCGGCGCGCCGCCAAGCGCCTGCGCCAGTGCGTAAGCTGTGCCCCCGGCCAAAAATACCGCACCGTAGAACAGCAGCACAGCCCGCAGAAATTGCGCGGGGCTGCGCCACTTGGCTGCCATCCCCAGCATAGCCGCGCAGACCGCCAGGCTGGGCGCAAAACCCCTGGCCCAGCCCATGCCGGGCAGGTACGCGGCAAGAGCGTACGCCGCGCCCAGGGCCGCGCCAGCGCACACACGCACAGCGCGCAACTGTCGCTGGCCGCACCAGCGCAAGGCCAGCAGCAGCGCCACCGCATCCATGCAGGCGTTCAGCAGCAGAAATTCCCCGGCTCTCACGGTCATGTCCCTCGCCTCTGGGAAACATTATATGCATCCGTCAGCGTGGTATATGTAGAAGCGCGGCGCGAATTTTGTGGGCTTGCGCTATGGTTGTGACAGGTTTCGCTGCGTGCGGCGGCGCAAAAAACCGCCCCGGTCTTTGCCGGAGCGGCTTGGGCTATTCAAAAAGTTGATGCGTCTTCTCAACGCGCGGGTGACGGATGCGCTTTTTGCAGCGGCTCGTGTTCGGCGATCCAAATCCGCGCTTCATTCTCATCCACAGGCAGCCGTACAGCCTTTTGCGCCCAGTTGTGGCGGCGGAAAACGAAGGGTGGGAAGGACGCCGTGCCGCCTAGCTTGGCGTTCTTTTCGCCACGAATGGCTGAGGGCGCGAAACCGCCGCCGTCAGCTCAAATACGGGGATGCGAAGCTACGGGTGCACCAGCGTACCCATGTCATCCCCATGGATCACCCGGGCGATGTTCTTCGGATCATCCAGCCCGAACACACGGATGGCGGGCACACGGTTTTCATTGCAGATGGTTAGGGCCGAGGCATCCATCACTCGCAGGCCGCGCAGCAGTGCATCCTGGTAACTCACATCTTTCAACAGCTTGGCGCCCGGGCATACGCTGGGATCCGCGTCGTACACCCCATCCACGTTCTTCGCCAGCAGAATGGCATCTGCGCCTATCTCCACTGCCCGCAGGGCCGCAGCGGTATCTGTGGAGAAGAAGGGGTTGCCCGTGCCGCAGGCAAAGAGCACCACCCGCCCCTTATCCAGGTGGCGCGTGGCCCGGCGATGGGTGTAAGGCTCCGCAAAGCGAGTCATCTCTACGGCGGTCTGCACCCGCGTATCCGCGCCCTGGCGCTCCAACGCATCCTGCATACACAGGCTGTTGATCATGGTGCCCAGCATGCCCATGTGATCCGCCGTCACCGCGCCCATGTTGGCCGCAGGGCCTTGACGGCCGCGCCAAATGTTGCCCGCGCCCATTACAATGCCGATCTGCAAGCCCTCGCGGCTCAAGCCCGCCACGACTTCGGCCACCCGGTCTATCTGAACATGATCAAAGAGTTTGCCGTTCTCGCCCAGCGCCTCCCCGCTCAGTTTGAGCAACACGCGACGGTACATTCTGCATCCTCCTCCTTTTTTACATAAAAAAGGAACACCGGCCTTAGCCCGTGTTCCTGTCGGCTTTACACCTTGATGCCACCCTGCGCCATCACTTCTTCCACAAAATTATCTTGGCGCTTTTCGATCCCCTCACCGCGCTCAAAGCGGGCAAAACGGCGGATACTGATCTTTTCGCCGATGGAAGCGGTGGCCTCACCTATCAGATCCTTGATGGTCTTATCCGGATCCTTCACGTAGGGCTGCTCCATCAGGCAGACCTCTTTGTAGTACTTTTCGATGCGGCCTTCCACCATCTTGTCCACGATTTTCTCGGGTTTGCCCTCGTTGAGCGCCTGGGCGCGCAACACTTCCTGCTCTTTCTCCAGCGCCCCGGTGGGCACCTCTTCGCGCTGCACAAACTGGGGGTTAGCCGCAGCGATATGCATAGCGATATCGTGCACCAGGGTCTTAAAACTGTCGGTCTTGGCCACAAAGTCGGTCTCGCAGTTCACTTCTACCAGCACGCCGATGCGGCCACCCATGTGGATGTAGGCATCCACAATGCCCTCGGCGGCGATGCGCCCGGCTTTCTTGGCTGCGGCGGCCAGGCCTTTTTCGCGTAAAAAATCCACAGCCTTTTCGGCGTTCCCGCCGGATTCCAGCAGGGCCTTTTTGCAATCCATCATGCCTGCGCCGGTGCGCTCGCGCAGTTCTTTCACCATTGAGGATGTGATCTCCATATCGATTTCCTCCTTACATTACAACACATGGCAGGCGCGCTCTGCCCTCTCCCCTCCACAAGAAAGAGAGAACTGGCGCGCGGCCCGGGATGTTTACTGCTCTCCGGCCGCCACCGGCACATCGGCGTCCATCTGCTCGCCTTGGCGGCCTTCCAGCACGGCGTCGGCCATCTTGCCGGCTATCAGCTTGACCGCGCGGATGGCGTCGTCGTTGCCGGGGATCAAGTAATCAATTTCATCCGGGTCGCAGTTGGTATCCACGATGCCCACGATGGGGATACCCAGGATGCGCGCCTCGGTGACAGCGATATGTTCTTTGCGCGGATCCACGACAAAGAGCGCCCCGGGCAGTTTCTTCATCTCGCGGATGCCGCCCAGGTTATTGAGCAGCTTGTCGCGCTCAGCCATCAACTTAATGACCTCTTTCTTGGGCAGCACGTCAAACTCGCCGCGCTGTTCCATGGCGTCGATGGCGTTGAGACGGGTAATGCGGGTCTTAATGGTGTTGAAGTTGGTGAGCATGCCGCCCAGCCAGCGGTTGCTGACGTAGAACATGTTGCAGCGCTTGGCCTCTTGCTCAATAGACTCCTGCGCCTGCTTCTTGGTGCCCCCAAACAGGATGGACTTGCCTTCCATGGCGATGTTGCGCACGAACATGTAGGCCTCGTCTATCTTGCGGACGGTCTTCTGCAGGTCAATGATGTAGATGCCGTTGCGTTCCGTGAAGATGTAAGGGGCCATTTTGGGGTTCCAGCGCCGGGTCTGGTGGCCGAAGTGTACGCCGGCCTCCAGCAACTGTTTCATAGAGATGACTGCCATATTGTTTCCTTCCTTTCCTCCTCCCCGCGCTTCGTCACGGCGGGTGCCGCTGTGCGGCAGGATCCACGCCGATCCACGCGGGTGCGTTTTCCGCAATATTATAGCACAATCCGTGCCCGAATTCAAGCAAAAAAGCGCCAAAAAATGGCGGCTTTTCTGCGGAAAAGGATTGCGAGCGCTGTCTGTAAGCCGAGTTCTGTCTTGAACGGCCATCTATCTAGGCCCGCGGTTGCCAGCGGGCTCCAGCGAAAACCAGAGAGCATGACGGGCCGCCATACGCGCTCCCATTGTATCTTGCACCGGGTGGGGTTTACATCGCGGACAAGTCGCCAAGCCGCGGGTGAGCTCTTACCTCGCCTTTCCATCCTTACATCCCGCAAGCGGGATGCGGTCTCTTTCTGTTGCACTTTCCTTGGAGTCGCCTCCACCGGGCGTTACCCGGCACCCTGCCCTACGGAGCTCGGACTTTCCTCATGCCGAAGCATGCGGCCGTCCGGCAGCCTCACAATCCCGCGGTAGCATAGCATGGAAGAAGTGGTTTTGTCAACCGCTCCCCTGCATTTTCAGATGATCTGGCTGTCGAGGTACAATAGATAAGTGAAAAAAGGACAAGCCACTCTTGGTTTGGTAAAATGGTGAGTGAAAAGCAAACCACAATCGAACCGAAAGGAGCGACT
>JAITTS010000038.1 GCA_031286995.1 Oscillospiraceae bacterium | reverse complement strand
CCATCCTGGAGACCGGCGCGCAGATGGGCAGCAGTCCGCCCAAGGCGCTGGTGAGGATGCTGGAGGTTTTGAAGCACAAGCAGGACGACGAAGGTTAACCGCGCGCAGGGGGCTGTCGTGCCGGATTTTTTTCGGTGCGGTGGCCCCTATTTATTTTTGGCGGGGAAGTGCAGCGGAAATTGCAAAAAGAGCCTGAAAAAGGAAACAATGTCCGGGAAGATTGTACAACTAAATAAGGAGATGATCAAGAGCGAACTTAAGGAACAGGGCAACCAGTTTTACAGATGATATAAAGCAAAGTGCACCTTTCAGCTAATGCAAAAGGGTGCGCTTTTATGCAAGGTTTTTCTTTTTTTGTGTTAGCGGTGATAATATCTATCGACAGGAGAAATGCTTATATCGCGCACTACTTCTTTTTGTTGTTTGCAAGAATAATAATCAGCACTACGGCCATACTAATAAATGGGAAAATGTTTATAGCGTCAAATGTTTCCCTGCCATTTCTGCTTATATCAATGATCGTGTTTACTGCCATTATTGCCATTGAAACAACCAAAATAACAAGACATACCGTCATAAGTTTTCTTTGTCTTGGTGACATTTGCAATTACCACCGCATATTTGATTTGTCTGTATATAAATGAATCCACAAATATTTATTTTTATAAATACAACACATTTCGAGCCAAACATCAACTCCTTTTGTGGACATTTTGCGAAAAAAGGTGCTTTGTTCTGAAAATTTACAATCCCTCTAGAAAAAGGTTCCAAAATACTCCCTTTTTTCCCTATTAGCGAGGGAAGCAATCAGCAAACGTCAATATCAGATTGCATAGCCTCAGAGCAGCAAGACGTCATCGCTTTAGGGCTTAAATATTCCCCCATATCGATTAAAGGAATACTATGAAGTCGAGTCGAATGTATATTTGGAAATTTATATTTAGAAAGGAAGTCGATTGCGTGAAAAAAACCTTCAAACGAACCGTGTGTGTTCTGTCCTGCCTGCTTTTGCTTCTCTTGTTGCCGGCGGCCCTGGCGTCTCCCGCCTCCGCCCCCAGCCCGAAAGAGGACTTCTACGAGGCCATCAACGCCGACTGGCTGGCCACGACGGAACTTCCCCCGGATCAGTTCTCGGTGGGCGGCTTCGGCACCCTGGAGAATCAGGTGCCGGAAACCCTGATGGCCGACTTTGACAGGATGCTGCGGGACGGCGTCCAGCCCGAAGATCCCCGGCTCGCCCAGTTTTTGCGGTTTTATGCGATGGCCTCTGATTATGAGCGGCGAAACGCTGACGGCTTCTCGCCCGCGCAGCCTTATTTGGAGCGCATTCAGAAGCTGGATAGCCTCGCCGCGCTGGACAGTCAACTGAGTGACTGGCTGCTCACCGGTCTTTCGCTGCCTTTCCAGGTTAGCGTGGAGATCAACGCCAAGGATGCGCGGGTCTATACGATCTACTTTGTCGCCCCCTCGCTTATCCTGCCCGATCCTTCTTATTACGCGCAGGACAATCCTTACGGCCCGATGCTGCTGCAGGCATTCGGCGGCGTCGCCCGGCAGTTGCTCGGGCAGGCGGGCTACGGCGAGGAGGAAGCCGCCACCATCGTGCAGAACGCCTTGGCCTTCGATGCGTCCTTGGTCCCTTACGCCAAGACTGCCGAGGAATCCGCCGACATCACATCCCTCTACCATCCCCAGGCCTTGGCGGATTTCACCGGCAGCATCCGGGCGGTGAACCTGGCCGCCATGGTGGACGCTTTGACGGATCATCCGCCGGAAGAGGTGATCGTCACCGATCCCCGGTTTTTTGAAGCCTTCGATGGTCTGGTCACCGAGGAAACCTTCCCTCAGCTCAAGGATTGGCTGCTGGTACAGACTGTCCGCAGCTTGGCGTCTTTCCTCTCCGAGACCGCCATGGAGCTAGGGAATTCCTATGCCAACATCCTCACCGGCCAGGCGCAGTCCCAGCCCGTGGAAAGGCAGGCATACAGTGCCGCCAATGCCTTCTTTTCCGAGGTGGTGGGCCTATACTACGGCCAAACCTACTTCGGCCCCCAAGCCCGGGATCAGGTGACCGCCATGGTGGAGCGCATGGTGGCGGTGTATCGGAGCCGTTTGGAGCACAACGACTGGCTGGGCGAGGCGACGCGGGCGATGGCTCTGCGCAAGCTGGATGCTTTGGCCATTCGGGTGGGATATCCCGACGCGGTTGATCCGGTGTACGACGCCTTCCTGGTCACCCCGGCCGAGGAGGGCGGAACCCTTCTGAGCAACGCGATGCACTTCACACGCTTGGCGATGGAGGCCATGTTCGCCCGCCTGTCCCAGCCGGTCGATCGGGATGCGTGGGCGATGTCCGCCGACACTGTCAACGCCGGTTACAACGCGCTGAGCAACAACATCACGTTCCCCGCCGCCATTCTGCAAGCGCCGTTCTACAGCCTGGAGCAGAGCGCCAGCGCCAATTACGGCGGCATCGGCGCGGTGATCGCCCACGAGATCTCCCACGCTTTCGATCCGAACGGATCGAAGTTCGACGAATACGGCAGCTACGTGGACTGGTGGACGCCGGAGGATCACACCCAGTTTGAGGCGCTTTCCGAAAAGATGGTGGCGGTGTTCGACGGCCTTTCCTTCGCCGACGGCACGGTCAACGGTCGCCAGACCCTGAGCGAAAACGTGGCGGATGCCGGCGGGTTGAGCTGCGCACTGCAGGTAGTTCAATCGCTGCCCGACGGCGACGTCGCCGCCTTCTTCACCAACTGGGCTACGATCTGGCGCATCCGGAGCACAGCGCAATTCGAGCAGCTTCTGCTGACACTGGACGTGCATGCGCCCAACAAACTGCGAGCCAACATCCAGCCGCAAATGTTCGAGGCCTTCTTTGAAGCCTTCGGCATCAGCGAGGGCGACGCCATGTACCGCGCGCCGGAAGACCGGGTGTCGATCTGGTAACCGTCGGCGCATTGCAGCAGAGGTTTTTCTGTGCCGCAACACGCAAAAACACTTTCCGGCAATTGACATTCCTCTGCCTTCCCGTTATACTACATCCATCAGCCCGTAGAACCAACCGGGAGAGAGCGCCGGGCCGTCACTGCCTGGCGCCGCCGAAGGGGCACACCGCTTGCGGCACAAAACTCTCAGGCAAAAGGACCGGTTGAGGAGGGCGCGCTGGATATCCCCCGGGCAATGCAGCAAGGGGAGCCGAAGAAGCAATCCGGTTGGCGCCGGAGAATCTTTCAGGCCGAGGCCCATGGTCTCGAGGACAGCGTCGCACGTGCTTTGCGTTGCGGCGCTGTTTTTTGTTTGGTATGGCTAAGCGCTGCGCGAAAATGGAAGGGGGAGGTTTCGGTGGAGAAAAAGACGCCCTTGTACGAGTGCCACATAGCTTGCGGCGGCAAAATTGTGCCGTTTGCGGGCTACCTGCTGCCAGTACAGTACACGGGGGTGATTGCCGAGCACCTGGCGGTGCGGAGCAAGGCCGGGCTGTTCGATGTATCTCACATGGGCGAGGTTGCCTTTGAAGGTTCCGGCGCGCTGCTCACCCTGCAGCGCCTGTGCACCAACGATCTTGCCACGATGGCGGACGGTCAGGTGCGCTACGCCATGATGTGCTATGAGGATGGCGGTGTGGTGGATGATGTGCTGGTCTACCGCCATGGGGCGCAGCGCTACCTGGTGGTGGTCAACGCGGCCAACCGCGACAAAGATGTTGCCTGGATGCGAGCGCACCTGCTGCCGGATACCGCCATGGCGGATGTATCCGACGGCACGGCGCAACTCGCTCTGCAAGGCCCGCTTGCCATGCAGCTGCTGGCCCGCCTGGCCCCTGATCAGTCCCTGCCGCAGAAGAACTACACCTTTGTGCCCGAAGTGTGGGTGGCGGGCATCCGCTGCCTCATCTCGCGCACCGGCTATACCGGTGAGGATGGAGTAGAGCTCTACTGCGCCCCGGCGGAAGCCCCTGCCCTGTGGAACGCTCTCTTGGAAGCCGGGGCGGCGGATGGGCTGGTACCCTGCGGCCTGGGCGCGCGGGATACTCTGCGACTGGAGGCCGCCATGCCTCTCTACGGCCACGAGCTTTCCGCGGATATTACACCGCTGGAGGCGCGGCTGGGCATTTTTGTCAAGCCCGGCAAGCCCGGCGGGTTCATCGGCGGTGAGGCGCTGGCGGCGCGCGGTACGCCGACGCGCGGCCGCGTGGGCCTGCGCGTAACGGGGCGAGGCATCGCCCGGGAGGATTGCCCTGTGTATCGGGATAACCAGCCCGCAGGCCGCACCACATCCGGTACCCATGCACCCTACCTGGGGTACCCCATCGCCATGGCCCTGCTGGATGATGACGTCCCGGCGGGCACTATGGTAGAGATAGATGTGCGTGGGCGGCGTGTGGAGGCCGAGGTCGTGCCTCTGCCGTTCTACAAAAGAACAAAAAAATAGCGGACAGATGAAAGAGGCGAAAGGCTTTTGCCCGTCGCTAACCTGCGTTGCCGAGTACCGGATATCCATATGAATATAGGGAGGTACCGCCATGAACATCCCCGCGACTCTGCGTTACACCAAATCCCATGAGTGGGTGGAAGCCCTGCCGGAAGGCATCATCAGCGTCGGTCTGACCGACTACGCCCAGCACGAGCTGGGGGATATCGTATTCGTCAACCTGCCGCAAATCGGCGACCCTGTGGCCGCGGGCGAGCGCTTTGCGGATGTGGAATCCGTCAAGGCTGTATCCGACGTGTACAGCCCGATCAGCGGCGTGGTGCAGGCCATCAACGAAGCCTTGCTCACTGACCCGGCTGCCATCAACGCCGATCCCTACGGCGCGTGGCTCATCCGGGTATCCGGCGTTGCGCTGCCCGCTGATCTGCTGGATGCCGCAGCTTACCAAGCCGAGATCGGGGAGGATTGATCATGGGCAGCTACGTACCCGCCACAGACGCCGACCGGGCCGCCATGCTGGCCGCCGTAGGCGTAGAAAGCCTGGATGAGCTGTATGCCGCCATCCCCGCTTCCGTGCGGCTGGCGCGGCCCCTGAACCTGCCCGAAGGCGCATCCGAACTGGAGGTATCGCGCCGCATGCAGGCCCTGGCCGCACGGAACACGGTGTTCCCCACCCTCTTGCGCGGCGCGGGGGCCTACCGGCACTTTGTGCCCGGCATCGTGCCCGCCATCTGCGGCAAGGAGACTTTTCTGACCGCCTACACCCCCTACCAGGCGGAGATGAGCCAAGGGGTGTTGCAGGCCATCTTTGAGTTTCAAACCATGGTGTGCGAGCTGACCGATCTGGATGCGGCCAACGCCTCTGTCTACGATGGGGCTACCGCCGCCGGAGAGGCTGCGGCCATGTGCCGGGATCGGGGCCGTACCCGCACGCTGGTCAGCGCCGGGGTGAACCCACAGACGTTGGATGTGGTGCGCACCTACTGCGCCGCCGTGGATGCGCCGCTGCAGATCGTGCCCACGCGCCAAGGCGTGACGGATCTGGCGGGCCTGGCGGATATGGCCGGGCAGCAGGATGCCTGCCTGCTGGTGCAGCAGCCCAATTTTTACGGCCTGCTGGAGGATATCCCCGCGCTGGCCCAGGCCGCCCACGCTGCGGGGGCCAAGCTGATCGTCAGCTGTAACCCCATCGCCATGGCCTTGCTGCGTACCCCGGGCGACTGCGGCGCGGATATCGCCGTGGGTGACGGCCAGCCCTTGGGCTTGCCCTTGGCCTTCGGCGGGCCCAGCGTGGGCTTTATGGCCGCTACCGCCGCCATGATGCGCAAGCTGCCGGGCCGCATTGTGGGCCAAACCGTGGATGCCGAGGGGCGCCGCGCCTTTGTACTCACCCTGCAAGCCCGCGAACAACACATCCGGCGGGAAAAAGCGGGCAGCAACATCTGTTCAAACCAGGCGCTGTGCGCTATGCAGGCCGCCGTGTACCTGGCTGCCATGGGCCCGGCCGGCCTGCAGGAGGCCGCGCGGCAGAGCATGCAGAACGCGCACGCTCTGGCAGATTTGCTCTGCCAGGTGCCGGGCGTGCGCATGGCCTTCCCCGGTCCGTACTTTCACGAGTTTGTCACCACCTGCCCCGTGCCCACGGGGGAAGCGCTCTCCGCGCTGGAGGCACGGGGCATCCTGGGCGGTCTGCCCCTGGAAGGGGAGCTGGCTGGGCACCTGCTGTGGTGCGCCACAGAACTGAATACCCCGGATGAAATGCGGTGTGCCGCAGAGGCACTGCGGGAGGTGTGCGCATGAGTACGGCCCAAATCCCCTTGATCTTTGAACGCGGCCAGGCCGGCCGCAGCCAATCGCGTCTGCCGGTGAGCGGGGCCCCGGGGGCAGAGATACCTCCGGCCCTGGCTAGGCGGTGCGCGCCGCGTCTGCCCCAGTTATCCGAAGTGGAAGTGGCTCGCCACTACAGCGCGCTGGAACGCCGCGCCTTTGGCGTCAACAACGGCTTCTACCCGCTCGGCTCCTGCACCATGAAGTACAATCCCCGCCTCAATGAAGATGTGGCGGCTCTGCCCGGTTTCACCCAGGTGCATCCCTTGCAGCCCGCGCACACCGTGCAGGGCTGCCTGGCGGCATTGCGCCAGGCGGAAACCATGCTCTGCGACATCACGGGCATGGATGCCATGACCTTTCAGCCCGCGGCGGGCGCGCACGGCGAGTGGACGGGCCTGCTGCTCATCAAGGCCTATCACCGGGCGCGGGGCAACAGCGCGCGCACCAAGATGCTCGTACCTGATTCCGCCCACGGCACCAACCCCGCCAGCGCGGCCATGGCCGGTTACACGGTGGTCAACATCCCCTCCAATGCCCAGGGCGGGGTGGATCTGGATGCCCTGCGCGCCGCTGCGGGGCCGGACACAGCCGGGCTGATGCTCACCAACCCCAACACGCTGGGGCTGTTTGATCCGAACATTCAAGAGATTACGGATATCGTGCATAGCGCGGGGGGGCTGTGTTACTATGACGGAGCCAATTTGAACGCCATCATGGGCGTGGCGCGCCCCGGCGACATGGGTTTTGATGTGGTGCACCTCAACCTGCACAAAACCTTTTCCACCCCCCACGGCGGTGGCGGACCCGGCAGCGGCCCCACGGGCCTGAAGAACTTTTTGCGCCCCTACCTGCCCGGCCCCATTCCTGTGGAAGGGCCTGACGGCCTGGCCTGGCAGCCCGCCGGGGCTGAGAGCATAGGCCGGGTGAAGGGCTTTTACGGCAACTTTTTGGTGGTGGTCAAAGCCCTGGCCTATCTGTACACCCTGGGCCGCGAGGGCGTACCCCAGGCTGCTGCGCATGCGGTGCTAAACGCTAACTACCTGATGCGCAGGATCGCACACCTCTTCCCCCCGGCCTACGATGCGCCCTGCATGCACGAGTTTGTCTGTACCCTGGCGCAATTGAAGAAAGAGCACGGCGTCAGCGCCATGGATGTGGCCAAGGCCATGATCGACGCAGGCATGCACCCACCCACCATGTACTTCCCTTTGATCGTCCACGAGGCGCTGATGTTCGAGCCCACGGAGACCGAAACCCGTGAGACGCTGGATGAGGTGGCGGATGCGCTGGCCCATATCCATGCCCAGGCGCTGGCAGACCCCAATGCCCTGCGCGCCGCGCCGCGCACCACGCCCATCGGCAGGCCAGATGACGTGGCTGCGGCCCGGGCGCCCAGGGTGCGCTACCCCCGCCCCGAAAGCGAGGCGAGACCGTGAGCGCGGCCTATGATCTGATCGTAATCGGCGGCGGGCCTGGCGGCTCTGTGGCCGCTCTGCGCGCGGCTAAACTGGGCATGCGCACGGCCCTGCTGGAGCGCGCCCAATTGGGCGGCACCTGCCTGAACCGGGGCTGCGTGCCCACCAAGGCCCTGCTGCACGCCGCTGAGCTGGCGGCGCAGTTGCGCCGGACGGCGCGCTGGGGCATACACGTTGAGAGCATGACCATCGACCGCGCGCAGATGCTCGCCGCCCAACAGGAAACGGTGACCCGCCTGCGGGATGGCCTCATCCGCATGCTCGCCGCCGCCAAGGTGGATGTGCTGGCGGGCACGGGTACGCTGCTGCCCGGCCCCGCAGTATCCCTGGCGGGATCCGATGGTTCACAGGTGCTGCCCGCCCGGCACGTGCTGCTGGCTACCGGATCCGTGCCTGTGCGGCTACCCCTGCCCGGCGCGGATTTGCCCCGGGTGCTCAGCAGCGATGACCTGCTAACCACCGGGGAAACGCTGCAAAGTCTGTTGATTGTAGGCGGCGGCGTGATCGGCGTGGAGTTCGCCAGCCTCTACGCGGATTTAGGCGCGGCCGTCACCCTCATTGAGGTTGCGGATCGCCTGCTGCCCACCATGGATCGGGAGCTATCCCAGAGTGCGGCCATGCTATTGAAAAAGCACGGAGTGTGCCTGCGCCTGGGGGCCACGGTGCAGCGCTTTGCCCCCGAGGGCGAAGGCATCCTGTGCGGCTTCACAGAAAAGGGTGAATCCAGCCAGGCCGTGGCGGATGCCACCCTGGTCTGCGTGGGCCGCAGGCCCTATACCGAGGCGCTGATAGGCCCCGGCTGCCCGCCGGAAGTGCAGAATCAGCGTGGGGCCATCCCGGTGGATGACCGTGGGCGCACGGCCATGCCCGGCGTGTGGGCCTGTGGCGACGTGACGGGCGGCGTGCAACTGGCGCACTACGCATCCGCCCAGGGCATTGCTGCGGTAGAGGATATGGCTGGCGTCACGCCCACAATCAATTTGCAGGTGGTGCCCAGCTGTGTGTACACAGAGCCGGAGATCGCCAGCGTGGGGATGACCGCAGACGACGCCCGCGCCGCAGGCCGCGCCGTGCGCACGGGCAAGCAGGTACTGGGTGGCAACGCCCGCACGTTGATACAGGATGTTGACCGCGCTTTTATCAAGGTGGTGGCGGATGCGGACACCGGCGCGCTGTTGGGCGCGCAGCTCATGTGTCCCCGTGCCAGCGACCTGGTGGCAGAGTTGGCCCTGGCTATCACCCAAAGGTTGACGCTGGCGCAGCTGGCGGGCGTCATGCGCGCCCACCCCACCTTCGGTGAGGCCGTGGGCGAGGCGATAGAGGCGGCCTTGCGGTGAGGGGAGATACGATTGCGTAACCCAAGCATCCGACTCATTGCCGCGGGCAAGCGAAATTTCATCCCGTTGTTGCTTTTGGGGGATGAGCAGGAGAGCAGCATTGACCAATATTTAGAGCGAAGCGATCTCTTTGCCTTGTTCGACGGCGGTTTAAAATGTGTCTGCGCGGTTACGGATGAAGGGCAGCACACTTTGGAAATTCAAAATCTTGCTACGGATAGACGGTATCAACGCCAGGGTTATGCTGCATTGATGATCAAACATCTTTCTGTTTATTATGGTGGGCGATACCAAAAAATGTGCCTTGGCACAGGGGATGTACCCACGGCCACAGCATTTACTTTTTTTAAAGAGACATGGTAAAATAGAAATATGAGAATAGAAGAGCTAATAGAAACGACAAACCAAATAACCGATCCACGCCGTAGTTACGGGAATTTACGCCACAAACTCTCGGACATATTAGTCGTCGGTCTTTGCGCGATCATGTGCAAAGGCGAAGATTTCACCGACATGGAGGATTTCGGAAAAGAGCGAGAAA
>JAITTS010000032.1 GCA_031286995.1 Oscillospiraceae bacterium | reverse complement strand
GGTCGAGCACCGGTATTTGCACTGCCCCCAGCGCGGAGATGATCATTCGCGTGGTTTCATAATCGCTTGTGGAAGGCAGCAGCGCCCCGCTGGGGTGATTGTGCGCCAGTACCACCGCGTGCGCGTGGCTGCGCAGGGCCGCGGCCACCACATCTCGCGGGTATACCGGCGTCTCATCCAGCGTGCCCTTTTGAATCAGCGTGGGTTGGATGACCCGCTTCTGGGTATCCAGGCAAATCAGGTACAGCATTTCGCGCACGGCGCCGACAAACAACGTTTGGCAGTAGGCGCCCGCAGCGGCCACGTTGGGCAGCGCGGGCCTGGGGCCAAACTTGTTGCGCGCGTAGTAGGCGGATAACTGAGGAACCATTGAGAGCAGCGTGGCGGCGTTGTCGCCCACACCGGCACAGTTGCACAGATCCTCGGGGCTGGCTTCCAGCACACCGGCGAGCGAGCCAAAGTGCTCTATCAGCGCATGGGCCAAAGGGTTTACATTGCGCTGCGGAATGGCAAAGAAGAGCAGCAACTCCAACACCTCGTGCGGCGCAAAGCTATCCAGCCCATCCTGCTTAAAGCGCTCTTTTACGCGCGCCCTGTGTCCTTCGTGCATAGCTGTTTTCTCCTTTGCCCATGCATAACCAAATACCCCGCGGTGACCCGGGGAACGTGATCATATGTATTCATCAGTATAGCGGATGTGAGAGGGATTTACAATAGGGAATTGGAAAAGTTGAGGGTGATTTAAGGCGCGTGGGGATGGCTCTGTTTTTATTGTTTTAATATATGTATTGAATCAGCGCCGCAGGGGAAAGAAGCTGCCCAACAAATCACAGTTATGTAATGTAAAAGCTATAAAAACTTGACACTGCCGCGCGAAAATTTGTCATTTCTCCCCGCGTGTGTTATCATACTACCCAACTGGCAAGCAAAGGGGGCGCACGCCACGCCGCGCATTGGACTCATCGCCATGGATATGGATGGCACGCTGCTCAATCCCTGGGGCGAGATATCGCCCCGCAGCGCGGCCGCGTTGCGCCGTGCACAGGCGGCAGGGGTGCGCCTGGCCATCATCAGCGGCAGATCGCCGGGCAACTGCGCCCGTTTTGCGCTGGAGACCGGCCTTGTATCTTGCGGCATCGCGGGGCTGAACGGCACGCAGGTTTGGGAAACGCCGAACGGCCGTGAGTTGTTTTGCAGCGCCTATCCGCCGGATGTGGCGCGGGCCTGCTGGCGGGTGCTGCGCCAGGCGGATTGCCCGGTCACCCTCTATACCCGCAACGGCCAGTGCAGAAGCCAATGGCCCTACCCGGTGGATGCTCTGCCCGGCTACCGCAAGCGCGCGGGGGGTGACGGCCCGGCGATGGATGAGGAACCGGGGGCTATCAGCCGGGGCCTGGCACAGACGCCGTTGAAATTTGTAAGCTTGTTTGGGCAGGATGCGGCGGGCCGGGGTCGGCACGCGGCGGTTCGCGCCGCCCTGGCCTGGATGCCGGAGGTATGGGTGACCACCTCTGCCCCCGGCGTGCTGGAGGTGATGCAGCTCGGCATCGGCAAGGGGCAGGCGCTGGCCCGGTTGGCGGCCCACTGGGGCATTGCGCAGCGGGAAGTGATGGCCCTGGGGGATTATGACAATGACGTGGAGATGCTGGCCTGGGCCGGCCTTGGCGTGGCCATGGGCAATGCCTCCCCGGCGGCGCGGCGCGCGGCGCGTATCGTGACGGCTACCAACGCCCAGGATGGCCTGGCCCAGGCTGTGGAACAGGCGCTGAACGGCGAGCTGTACGCAGGTGTATAAGGGCGCTTATGAAGAAGCGATGCTTGGCGCTGCTGGTGGTTCTGCTGCGGGCTGCCATCTTTGCGGCCTATGCTGCGGAAGAGGACGCGGCGGATGCGGATGGAGACGGCTTCTTCGGCGACACGGGCGAGAGCTTGCTGGCTCTGCAAACCACCACCGGCTACGAGCCCAGCGCGGCTGTGGATTGCGGCGACGGGCACGCTGGCGGTGGCTAGGGCGCGTATGACTACGACAACTACCACGATGATCACATGACTACGGTGATGAGCCCCTAGACCTGGATGGCGCCGGCCATTGCATTGCGACGTGTGCGGTGAATCCATTGATTAGGGCGAAGGCCATTGATTAGGGTGAATAATGAAAGGAAGGGATACCATGAACAATCTGCAGGAAGTATTGGATTTTCTTGCCGGCAAAACCTTTTACCTGGCCACTGCGGATGGCGATCAGCCCCGGGTGCGCCCCTACGGCTTTGTGATGACCTACGAAGGCAGGCTGTACTTCGCTAACAACGAAACCAAGCCATCCTTTAAGCAACTGATCACCAACCCCAAGTTTGAGATCAGCGTCACCGGCGATGATGGACGGCAGTGGATCCGCGTATCCGGCCAAGCCGTGCACGATCCCCGGCCACAGGCAGCGGAAAAGGCCATGGAGACTGCCCCGTTCTTGAAAGAGATGTACGGCGCGCCGGGCAGCCCCAAACTGGCGCTCTTCTACATCAGCCAAGGGCAGGCTACGGTGGAGGCCATGGGCGACCCGGCCCGCGTCTTCACTTTTTAGAGCAGATCAAGAAAACATAGCGCGATAGACGCGATGGATTTTCGCCCTGCGCTACGCTGGAGGCAGGGGGCGTAGTAGCGTTGCGCTGACCGCACGAGGGCGCGGGCGGCGAAAAGACACACAAGCCATGCGCCGTGATGGTTGATAAATTTGCTCTAACCGCAGCGCATGACGGGGGAAGGCGCCGCAAGGTTATGCTTTACCCCGGATGATGAGCCGGGCGCCGTCACTTGCCAGCGCCCGCGCATTACGCTATACTGTATAGAGAAACAAACGCGAGAGGTACTGCCATGAAGCAATCTCTTTCTGTTGTCATGCCGGTGTACAACGAGGGCGCCATCATCCGCGCGGGCGTGCTGCGCACGCACCAGGTGCTGGAGCAAGCGGGCATCCCGCACGACTTTGTGCTGGTGGATGACGGTAGCTGCGACGATACCTGGCCGCAATTGACGGCCCTGGCGGACGATCTGCCCGTGGTGCGGGCCGTGCGCCTCAGCCGCAACTTTGGCAAGGAAGGGGCCATGGTCGCCGGGCTGGACAGGGCCCAAGGCGACGCGGCGGTGTTGATGGATTGCGACATGCAGCACCCGCCGGAAGCCTTGCCCGAGATGGTGCGCCTGTGGCGGAATGGCGCGCAGGTGGTGGAAGGCAAAAAGCGCACCCGCGGGCGCGAATCCCTATTGCACCGCTGGGCGGCCAATGGGTTCTATGGGCTGTTGCGGCGCTCATCGGGCATCAACCTGCGCGACGCATCCGATTTTCGCCTGCTGGATAGATCGGCCATCGAGGCGTGGAAGCGCATGCCGGAGCGGCAGACGTTTTTTCGCGCCATGTCATCCTGGGTAGGGTTTGAGCGCGCCCAAGTCGCCTTTGATGTGGCCGACCGGGCAGGGGGCACATCCCGCTTTTCGCTGGCCAAGCTGCTCGGCCTGGCGCTGCACGCCATTGTCTCCTTCTCCGCCGCGCCGCTGCAGCTGGTGACCTTGGCGGGCGGGGTGCTGCTGACGTTGTTTGTGCTGCTGGGCGCGCAGACCCTGTACATGAAGGCCGTCGGGCGCGCTGTGGCAGGCTTTACCACGGTCATACTGCTGCAGCTGATCATCGGCGGGATCTTACTGGTGGGCCTGGGCATCATCGGCGTGTACATCGCCAAGATTTACGAAGAGGTGAAGGGCCGCCCTCGCTACCTGGTGCGGGCGGATACCGCAGATAAAGAGGAAGCGGGGGATGACCGTGTTCGGTAGGCTGACCACGGCGCTATTTTGGCTGGTGACCCTCTGCTGCTTCTGCGCCTTTCACACGGGGCTGCGCCGCCGTATGTCGCCCCTGGCCCCCTTGCGCCGGGCCGAGGCGCTGCTGGCAAACCCGCCCTCCTGGCTGCTGGCTTTGGGGCTGGGCCTGGCGGTGCTGTACGGATTATTTTTGCGGCTGTACCAATTCCCCGCGCTGCCGGGTGGGGTCAACCAGGATGGGGCCATGGCCGCGCTGGATGCCGCCGCGCTGGTGCAGTACGGCACAGACCGCCTGGGCACCCCCTGGCCGGCGCACCTGGAGGCCTGGGGGAAGGGGCAGATGAGCGCGCTGCTCAGCTACATACTGGCAGGCATGTTCAAACTGTTCGGCCAATCCAGGCTCACCTTTCGCCTGCCGCAGATGGTCATCAGCCTGGCCGCCTTGGCTGTGGGATGGGATTTTGCCCGCCGCACGCTGGGCAAGCGCTACGGCTGGCTGGCGCTGGTGTTGCTGCTGATCAACCCTTGGCACGTGATGCAGAGCCGCTGGACGATAGACTGTGCGCTGTTTCCGCACCTGTTCCTGTTCGGTGCGTACTGTCTGCTGCGCGGTTTTGACCGCCAAGGCTGGTACTATGGCGCGGCTTTCTTTTTCGCCCTGGCCATGTACAGTTATGGCATCGCCCTGTACACGGTGCCCTTCTTCCTGGTGGCGGTGATGGCCGCGCTGCTGGCGCAGCGGCGCATCCGCTGGTACAACGCGCTGGGGATCACCGCGCTGTACCTGCTGCTATCCGCGCCGTTTTTGGCCACCATGCTGCTCAACTACGCGGGGGGAGAGAACTACACGCTCTTTGGGCTGACGATACAGTTTTACCGCGATTCCATACGCGCTTCAGAGATCGTGTTGCTGCGGCCGGATTGGTACGCCGGGTTCGCGGCCAACGCGCAGTACCTGGTGCAGGTGCTGCTGACCCAAACGGATGGCTACGTGTACATGGATCTGCCCCGCTACGGCGCGCACTACCTCTTCGCCCTGCCTCTGATGGTCGTGGGGATGGCATGCTACATTGGGGATAGGATTCATAAAAAGGCGGCGTGGCTGGGCGAAGGGGAGGCGGCCGGGCATTCGTCCCTGCAAGCCAAGTGGGGCATGCTCTTGACCGTCTTCTGGCTGCTGGCCGCGGTTTGGGCTTGCCTGGTGACAGACGGCGTGCACTACGGGCGCGCGGCCATACTGCTCTACCCCGTCGTTTTCATGACCGCCTACGCCGTGTGGCGCATCGCCAAGCGCGGGCGGCTGCTGGCGCTCTTGCTGGCGGCCTGCTATCTGGTGGGGGCCGCGGGCTTTGGGACGAACTACTTTTCCGGCAAGACCCAGCACGATCTCGGCCGCTACTACTACGCCGGATTGGTGGATGCCATGCAAGCCGCCCGGGGCCGCGCCATGGATACCCTGTACGTCACCCAGAGCCTGCCGGAGGAGAACCAGTACGGCATACCGGAAGAAGTGCTGCTGCAGTACGCCCTGCAATTGGATCCCCTGTACGTACGGGGGCAGAAGCAAGTGACGGATGCGCACGGCAGGGTATGGGCGTCCTTTGAGGATAGGTATCAATTGGTGGATATGACCACCTTCTATATCGACCCCCAAGAGGAGGCTCTCTACATCGTTTACGACATGGATATCAACGACTTTAATCCGGCGGATTTTACTGTAGAGTCTTACGGCGACTACTATTTGGTGACGCCCAACGCGCTGTTGGGCGCCTGACGGGAAGGAGGACGACATGTCCACACCCCAAGCGCCTCAAGAGGGCTACGCCATCCTGCAGATCGACCCCTGGCTGGCACGCTACGAAGGGGATATCGCGTTGCGCATGGCCCGTTACCACCAGGCGCGGGCCGCCCTGCTGGCCGGCAGGGATAGCCTTGCGGATTTTGCCAACGGGCATCTGTACTACGGATTGCACCGCACGGGTGACGGCTGGATCTACCGCGAGTGGGCCCCCGGCGCGCAGGCCCTGCACCTGGTGGGCGACTTTAACGGGTGGAACCCCGACAGCCACCCTTTGCTTCGCCTGGCGGATGGGGATTGGGAGATACGCCTGCCGGGGCAGAATGCCCTCGCGCACCTGCAGCGCATCAAGGTGCGCGTGACGGCGGGCGGCCAGGCGCGCGACCGCATCCCGCTGTACATCCGCCGCGTGGTGCAGGCGGCGGAGGGCGGCGATTTTGCCGGACAGGTGTGGGATCCCCCGGCGCCCTTCGTCTGGACGGACGCGGGCTTCACGCCGCAGCGGAATTTGCCCCCCCTGATCTACGAGGCCCACGTGGGCATGGCCCAGCAGCGTGAGGGCATCGGCACCTACGATGAGTTCACGGATAACGTTCTGCCGCGCATCAAGGCCGACGGCTACAACACCGTGCAGTTGATGGCCATTATGGAGCACCCCTACTACGCCTCCTTTGGTTACCAGGTCAGTAACTTTTTTGCGGCCTCCTCCTGGTTCGGCACACCGGATGAACTGAAGCGCCTGATAGATGCCGCCCACGGTATGGGTTTATCTGTGTTGCTGGATTTGGTGCACAGCCACGCGGTCAAAAATGTGGCGGAGGGCATCAATCTCTTCGATGGCACCGCCGATCAATTCTTCTGTGGCGACCATCCCGCGTGGGATTCGAAACTGTTTCAGTACGGCAAACGCCAAGTACTGCACTTTTTGCTCTCCAATGTAAAATTCTGGCTGACGGAATACCACTTTGACGGCTTTCGCTTTGATGGGGTCACATCCATGCTTTACCACGACCACGGCCTGGGCGTGGCTTTTGACAGCTATGACCGCTACTTTAGCATGAACACCAACCTGGATGCCCTGACCTACCTGCAATTGGCCAGCGAACTGACCCACGCGGTGCGGCCGGGGGGCCTCGCCATCAGCGAGGATATGAGCGGCATGCCCGGCATGTGCCTGCCCATCGCCCAGGGCGGGCTGGGGTTTGATTATCGCCTGGCCATGGGTGTGCCGGATTACTGGATCAAGACCATCAAGGATGTACCGGACGAGCAATGGGATATTGCCCGCATGTGGCACGAGCTGACCACCCGCCGTCCGCAGGAGAAGAACGTGGGTTATGCCGAATCCCACGATCAAGCGCTGGTTGGGGATAAGACCATCATGTTCCGCCTGGCGGATAAGGAAATGTACTGGGCCATGAACCGCACCTACGAAAACCTGATCGTGGAGCGCGCCATGGCGCTGCACAAGATGATCCGCCTGGTGACGCTGACCCTGGCGGGCGAGGGTTACTTAAACTTTATGGGCAACGAATTTGGGCACCCGGAGTGGGTGGATTTCCCCCGCGAGGGCAACGGCTGGTCTTACCGCTACGCCCGCAGGCAGTGGCACCTGGCCGACGATGCGGTGTTGCGCTACAGCCAGCTTGGGGCTTTTGATCAGGATATGCTGGCGCTGGCCGCACAAAACGGCGTGCTGGTCGCGCCTTTTGCCCGCAACCTGTGGCAAGAGGAGCCACGCAAGCTGCTGGCCTACGAAAAGGCCGGTCTCATCTTTCTGTTCAATTTTCACCCCACGCAGTCGCTCTCGGCGTTCTTCCTGCCCGCCGCCAGGGCGGGCCTCTACCGCGTGTGCCTGGATACCGATGACCCGCGCTACGGCGGCCAGGGCCGTATCAACCATGAAACAGTGTACACGGCCCAGGCCAAGGATGGCGAAGCGCTTGGTTTTTTGATCTACAGCCCGGCGCGCACAGCCATGGTCTTGCGGACAGTGCCCACAACCCTTTGAAAGCTGGATTGAGGCGGGTGTTGCCCGCCAAAATGTGCTCGCGCACATTTTTTCCGTAAAAACCCACACAACTGATTGACAAGCGTAAACAGGGATGCTATACTCAACAAAACAAACAAAAATCGTCAACTAAAATAGGCGGTTAAGTGAGTTTTGCGTTCAACATTCCTGCGACAACAGTTGTTTCCCAAAGCGGTTTCCCCTTCGGTTGCTTTCAGGCAGTAATGCTTGAAATAGAGAAAAGGAGTGGTGCACTATGAAACGTTTTCTGGCGATTCTAATGGTGACCGTGCTGGCCCTGGCGGGGTTGGCGACATCCGCCCTGGCGGCGGACAGGGTGGGCGTGCTCATGCCCACGCAGAGCTTGCAGCGCTGGAACCAGGATGGCGACAACATGAAGTCCCAGCTGGAAACCGCGGGTTACGAAGTGGATCTGCAGTACGCCGACAACAAGGTGGATGTGCAGGTCAGCCAGATTGAGAACATGCTGCTGGGGGGCGTCAAGGTTCTGGTCATCGCCTCCATCGACGGCGGTAGCCTGGGCACCGTGCTGGCCGCGGCCAAGGACATGAGCGTGCCGGTCATCGCCTATGACCGCCTGATCACGGGCACCGAGTTCGTGGATTACTACGCCACCTTCGACAACTACAGGGTCGGCCAACTGCAGGGCAGCTTCATTGAAGAGAAGCTGGGCCTGAAGGACGGCAACGGCCCCTTCAACCTGGAGATCGTGGCCGGCAGCCCGGATGACAACAACGCCCTGTTCTTCTACAACGGCGCGATGGATCTGCTGAAGCCCTACATTGAGAACGGCCAGTTAGTGGTACCCAGCGGCCAGACCGAACTGGCCCAAGTGGGCACCCTGGCCTGGAGCACCGATACCGCCCAGGCGCGCTTTGACAACATCATCGCCGCCAACTATGCCGACGGCAGCACGAAGCTGGATGCCGTGCTCTGCTCCAACGACTCCACCGCCCTGGGCGTAATCAACGCCCTGACCAACGCGGGCTTCACGGAGTACCCCATCATCACCGGCCAGGATTGCGACAAGCCCAACATGCAGCACATCATCAGCGGTGTGCAGTCCATGTCCGTGTTCAAGGACACCCGCACCCTGGCCAGCAAGGTCGTGAGTATGGTGGAAGCGCTGCTCAAGGGCAGCGATCCGGAAATCAACGACACCACGACCTATAACAACGGCGTGAAGGTCGTCCCCTCTTACCTGTGCGAGCCGGTGTTTGGCGACGCCAGCAACTACAAAGAGCTGCTCATCGATAGCGGCTATTACACCCTGGAGGACATCGGTCAATAACTGCCGTGTCTTGGGGGCGGGCGGCTTTGCCCGCCCCTTTCTTCTATACCGCTATCCGCCCTCATTCTACCGTTTTGCATTCTCTCAGGCTGGAGGGGATTTCTTTGGCGAAAAACCTGTTGGAGATGCGCGGCATCACCAAGCTGTTCCCGGGCGTGCGCGCCCTGAACGACGTGAATCTGATCGTGGAGCAGGGCGAGATACACGCCCTGTGCGGTGAGAACGGCGCGGGTAAATCCACGCTGATGAATGTGCTCAGCGGCATTTACCCCTACGGCACCTACGAAGGCGAAATTTACTACGACGACGCGCTATGCCAGTTTCACACCATTCGCGACAGCGAAAAGCGCGGCATCGTGATCATCCACCAGGAATTGGCGCTGGTGCCTTATCTATCCGTAGGCGAAAACATGTTTCTGGGCAACGAGCGCCAGCGCGCGGGCTGCCTGAATTGGAACGCCACCTACGAAGAGGCTGAGACCTACATGCGCATGGTAGGCCTGCAGGAAAACCCCCGTACCCTCATCAAGGATTTGGGTATGGGCAAGCAGCAGTTGCTGGAGATCGCCAAGGCCCTGGCCAAGAATGTGCGCCTGCTCATTTTGGATGAGCCCACATCGTCCCTGAACGAGAGCGACGCCCGCAAGCTGCTGGATCTGCTGCTGCGGTTCAAGCGAGAGAAGGGCATCACATCCATCATCATATCTCACAAACTGAACGAGCTTGCCTACGTGGCGGATAAAATAACCGTACTGCGCGACGGCATGACCATCGAGACCCTCTCCCAGGCCTCGAATGAGGTGACGGAAGAGCGCATCATCCGCGGCATGGTGGGGCGTGAAATGGTGAACCGTTATCCGCACCGGGATAAGCGCCCATCGGGCGACGTGGCCCTGCAAGTGGAGGATTG
This sequence comes from Oscillospiraceae bacterium, assembly GCA_031286995.1. GTDB lineage: Bacteria > Bacillota > Clostridia > Christensenellales > Aristaeellaceae > JAITTS01. The sequence continues at coordinate 11,847 of JAITTS010000032.1, read as the reverse complement.
GACGGTCTATCACCCTCAGTACACAGAGCGCAGGGTGGTGGATGGCGTATCCCTCACCGTGCACCAGGGCGAGGTGGTGGGCGTGGCCGGGCTCATCGGTGCGGGCCGCACAGAGCTGGCCATGAGTGTTTTTGGCAGAGCCTATGGCGCCAAGATATCCGGCACGCTGAAGAAAGGCGGCAAAGAGCTGCGCCTCACCGGCATTCCAGATGCTATCCGCAACGGCCTGGCCTACATCACGGAGGATAGAAAAGGCGACGGCCTGGTGCTGGGGGATAGCATCAAGCACAACATCACCCTGGCCCACCCGGCGGCTATCAGCAACCGGGGCGTGCTGGATAAGGATAAAGAACTGCGGGGCGCGCAAGCCTACCGTGACAAACTATCCATCAAGTGCCCCACGGTGGAACAGTTTGTGGGCAACCTATCCGGCGGCAACCAGCAAAAGGTGTTGGTGGGCAAGTGGATCTTCGCCCAGCCCGATGTGCTGATACTGGATGAACCCACCCGCGGCGTGGATGTGGGGGCGAAGTACGAAATCTACCAGATCATCAATGACCTGGCGGCGCAGGATAAGTCCATCCTCATGATCTCATCCGAATTGCCGGAATTGCTGGGCATGTGCGACCGCATCTACGTAATGAACGATGGCAGGATCATCGCCGAACTGACCCGGGAAGAAGCCAGCCAAGAGATCATCATGAACCACATTATGCAAGCGAGCAAGGGGGCTATTGGCGCATGAACAAGTTCAAGAGGCTGTTGGGCGGCAACATCAACATCAAGCAATACTTCATGGTAATCGCGCTGGTGGCGATCGTCACCTTCTTCGGCATTCTCAGCAGCGGTAAACTCTTCGCGCCCATGAATGTATCCAACATCATCTTCCAGAACGCCTACGTCATCATCCTGGCCATTGGCATGCTCATCTGCATTCTCACCGGCGGCAACATTGATCTGTCGGTGGGTTCTGTGGTGGCCCTGGTAGGCGCCTGCGTGGGTAACCTGATCATCCGGCAGAAGATGGATGTGTACCTGGCCGCGGGCATTGGCCTGGCCCTGGGTCTGCTGATCGGTTGCTGGCATGGGTTTTGGATAGCCTATGTGCGCATCCCGGCCTTCATTGTCACGCTCTCGGGCATGCTGGTGTACAGGGGCCTGACCATTACCCTGCTGGCGGGGCAGACGCTTTCACCCTTCCCGGCGGAATTCAAGCAGTACTCCACCGGTTTTCTGCCCGATCTGTTGGGCGAGTTCAACTTGTTTGGCGCCAAACTGAACGGTTTCTGCATGGCTGTGGGCGTGACCATCGTGGCCGTCACCGTGGTTGTGCAACTCATCAATTACAACAACCGCCGCCGCAAGGGCTATGCCGTGGGCCGCGCGGGCGCGCTCATTGCCAAACTGGTGGTCATCGGCGCAGTGGTGCTGGCGCTGTTTTTCGTGCTGGCCCGGTACAAGGGTGTGCCCACGGTGCTGGTGCTGGCGGGCATTCTGTTGCTGGTCTACACCTTCTTTACGAGCAGCACGGTGATGGGCCGTCACATCTACGCCCTGGGCGGCAATGAAAAAGCAGCCCGGCTCTCGGGCGTCAAGACCAACGGCCTGTTGTTCTTCGCCTACGCCAACATGGGCCTGCTGGCCGCGGTGGCGGGCTTGGTGTTTGCCGCCCGGCTGGATTCATCATCCCCCCAGGCGGGCCAAAATTTTGAGCTGGATGCCATCGCCGCCTGCTACATCGGCGGCGCATCGGCCTATGGCGGCATCGGTACCATCGGCGGCGCGCTCATCGGCGCGCTGATCATGGGCGTGCTCAACAACGGTATGTCCATTAACGGCATCGCCACGGATACCCAGATGGTGGTCAAAGGCCTGGTGCTGCTGGGGGCCGTTGCTTTCGACGTAATATCCAAAAAACAAACCGCCCTGCCTGCAATCCGCCTGGGCCGCAAAAAAAAGGCCCAGGCCGGAAACCTGGCGCTGTAGCACAATATCCGCAAATTCGCCGGTGTACAGGCGCATGAGCCCCTTCGATTGGGGCGCTTGCTCTAAAATGAAAAAAAGAGCTTGCTTCATCGCGCTGATACGGTTATAATGTGTCACAAGTGATGCCGAGGGCGCGGTTCGCTGGCAGCGTACCCGCCCTTTGCGTATCAGGAGGCATGGGGGATGCCTGGGGCACCCCACAGCAAAAGGAGGATGGAATCATGAGGAACCGCAAACTGTTCGCAGCCCTGTTGGTGGCGGCTTTGGCCATCACCGCGCTGGTCCCCGCCGCGCTGGCGGATACCATCAAGATCGGCGGCCTGGCCCCGCTGACCGGTGAAGTCGCGCAATACGGCATCGCGGTCAAAGAGGGCGTAGACCTGTACATTGAGCAACTCAACGCCGCGGGCGGCATCAATGGCGACCAGGTAGAGATCATCTGGTACGACGAAAAGGGCGACGAGACCGAGGCGGTCAACGCCTACAACCGCCTGGTGGAGGAAGACAAGGTTTCCGCCATCATCGGCGATGTCACCAGCAAGCCCAGCCTGGCTGTGGGCGACCGCGCCGTGGAGATCGGCATCCCGATCATCACCGCTTCCTCCACCAACTATTTCGTAACGGATGGCAAGCCCAACTACTTCCGCAGCTGCTTCCTGGATCCCTTCCAAGCGGGGATCATGGCCGACTTCGCCAAAGACCAGTTCGGCGCGGCCAAGGTGGCCGTGATCTACGATAACGCGGATGATTACTCCGTGGGCCTGGCCGAATCCTTCAAGGCCAAGGCGGAAGCCAACGGTCAGGCTGTGGTGGCCTATGAGGCCGGCACCGCCTCGGATGTCGATTTTAAGGCCCAGCTGACCAACATCGCCGCCCAGTCGCCCGATGTGCTGTACGTAGCCTACTACTACGGCCCCGCCGCGCTGATCGTCAGCCAGGCCGCCGAAGTGGGGCTGAATGTGCCCTTCCTGGGCTGCGACGGCAGCAACGGCATTGAGAACGTCATCACCGACACCGCCCTGCTGGAGAACAAGTTCTTCTACACCGATCACTTCGCCACGGATGCCACCACCGAGAAAGCCGTGGCCTTCATCGCCAGTTTCACCGCCAAGTATGGCAAGGCCCCTTACAGCGCTTTTAACGCCACGGGCTATGACGCAGCCTTGGTGTTGGCCGAGGCCATCAAAAACGCCGGCAACACGGATTACGCCGCTGTCGTGGCGGCCCTAAAGGCCACCAGCGTAGAGGGCGTGACCGGCAAGCTGACCTTTGACGACCACAACGACCCCATCAAGAGCGCCTTTGTCATGACGTTTGTGGGCGGCAAGCAGACCTTCGTCAAGCAGCAGAATCCGTGATCTTTGCCAGGCCGCCGGTAAGCGCCCCCGCACGTTGTCGGCACTGCGCCGCCGGCTTGCCGGCGCCTGGCTTGTGGCCCGCTGAGGCAGGGCATTTCTTGACGGCCTGGGTTTGCCAATGGTTGAACAGGGAAGAGAGCGTTCTCTTCCCTTGTTCCGCCGTTTTTTAAGGTAAGGGGCGGTGTACGCATGATCGTTTTACGGCAGTTGATCAACGGGCTGCACGTGGGCAGCATCTACGCGCTGATAGCGTTAGGCTACACGATGGTCTACGGCATCGTCAAGCTCATCAACTTTGCCCATGGGGATATCATCATGGTGGGCTCCTACGTGGCCATGGTGCTGATGGCGCAGGCCGGGCTGCCCTTTTGGGCGGCCATGGCGGCATCCATGGCCCTGTGCGGCATCTTGGGCGTCACCATGGAGCGCGTGGCTTACAAGCCTCTGCGCAGCCTGCCCCGCATCAATTCGCTCATCACGGCCATTGGGGTCAGCCTGCTGCTGCAAAACACCTCTCAGCTGATCTTCAGCCCCAATCCGCAACCCTTCCCCACGGCCTTCAAGGTGCCGCCTGTCAGCATCGGCGGGCTGGATATCGGCTTTATCACCCTGTTCACCATCGTGGTATCCGTAGGCCTGATGCTGGCCTTGCAAGCCTTTGTGCGCGCCACCAAGATGGGCAAGGCCATGCGCGCCGTATCCGAGGATATGGGCGCGGCCCAGTTGATGGGCATCAACGTCAACACCACCGTATCGGTCACTTTTGCCATTGGTTCAGTGCTGGCGGCCATCGGCGCAGTGCTCTACAGCAGCGCCTACCCCAGCATTGCGCCCACCATGGGCTCTCTGCCCGGCCTTAAGGCCTTTATCGCGGCGGTGCTGGGCGGCATCGGCGTCCTGCCCGGGGCCATGCTGGGCGGTTTTATTATGGGCGTGGCCGAGAGCCTGACCAAGGGCTTCATATCCTCGCAACTGGCTGACGCCGTGGTGTATGGCATCCTGATCGTGGTGCTGCTGGTGAAGCCCTCTGGCATACTGGGCCGCCGCACCAACGAAAAAGTGTAAGGGGCACGACTGCAATGAAGAAAAAACTGCGCTCCTACATCCTCAACACCTGCGCCGTGGCGGCGCTGTATGGCTTGGCCATGCTGCTTATCGGTAGCGGGGCGGTCAACAACTATTATTTGGGCATTATGCTTTCGGCGGGCATCAGCATCGTCATGGCTGTCAGCCTCAACCTGACCACGGGCCTGCTGGGCCAGTTGGCCCTGGGACATGCGGGCTTTATGGGCGTAGGGGCATACGCCGCCGCGCTTCTAAGCATCCACATCGGGGTGGATGCGCAGTACATCTTCCCCCTCAGCCTGTTCTTTGGCGGGCTGGTGGCCGCGATTTTTGGGCTGATCATCGGCATCCCCGCGCTGCGCCTGGGCGGCGACTACCTGGCCATCATCACCCTTGGCTTTGGCGAAATTCTGCGCGTGCTCATCATCAATCTGGATTTTACCGGCGGCGCGCGGGGGCTGCGCGGCATTCCAAGGGTAACGGATTTTACGTATGTCTATATCGTGGTGGCGCTGGTGGTGGCGGTGATGTTCGCCCTGGGCCGCTCTCGCCACGGCAGGGCCATTCTCTCCATTCGAGAAGATCCTGTGGCGGCGGAGGCCAGCGGCATCCCCACCACCTACTATAAAATTTTCGCCTTCACCCTGGCGTCTTTCTTTGCCGGGGTGGCGGGCGGGCTGTACGCCCACTATATCGGCGTGCTGAACCCCAAAAATTTCGGCTTTGCCAAATCCATTGAGTACCTGGTCATGGTGGTGCTGGGCGGCATGGGTTCCATCACCGGCGCGGTAGGGGCGGCCACGGTGCTCACCGTACTGCCCGAAGCCCTTCGCCAATTTTCGGATTACCGCATGCTTGTCTATAGCCTGTTGCTGATTATGATGATGCTCTTCCGCCCGACGGGCCTCTTGGGCACGCGCGAGTTTTCGCTGACCGCGCTGGCGGATAGGTTGCTGCGCCGCAAACCGCAAGCGCCGGATTTTGCCGCCCTCGCTGGCGAACTGCCGCCCGCCGCACTGACGCATCGGCTGGGCGAGCCCCCGGCGCCCGGTGCGCCGGCGCTGCTGCGGGCCACGAATCTTGGCATACAGTTCGGCGGCTTAAAGGCTGTGAGCGGCTTCGATCTGGCGCTGGAGCAGGGGGAGATTGTGGGCCTTATAGGCCCTAACGGCGCGGGCAAGACCACGGTATTCAACCTGCTGACCAATGTGTACTTGCCCACGGCGGGCGGTATTGAGATGGAAGGCCGAAACATCGTGGGCCTGCCCACCCACGCGATCACGCAGGTGGGCATCGCCCGTACGTTCCAAAATATCCGCCTGTTCAAGAACCTAAGCGTGCTGGATAACGTGAAGATCGCCTTCCACAACCAGATGCAGTATACCCCCCTGGAGGGCACCCTGCGCTTGCCCCGCTACTGGTGGGAAGAAAAGCTGGCCGATGCCCGCGCTTACCAACTGCTGCACGTATTTGACATGGAGGGTTTGGCTGACAAGCAGGCCAGAAACCTGCCTTACGGGCAGCAGCGCAAGCTGGAGATTGCCCGCGCCCTGGCCGCAAACCCCAAGTTGCTGCTGCTGGATGAGCCCGCTGCGGGCATGAACCCCACGGAGACCCAAGAACTGCTGGCCACCATCCGCCGCATCCGCGATACCTTTGGCGTGGCGGTGCTGCTGATAGAGCATGACATGAGCCTGGTGATGGGCCTGTGCGAGCGCCTGGTGGTGCTGGATTACGGCCAGATCATCGCCACCGGCACGCCGGAAGAGATCAAGCGCGATCCCAAGGTCATCGGCGCATACCTGGGCCAGTAGCCCGCCCACCCAGATAGCAGGGGAGGAAATGCCATGCTCAGTGTCAAGGGTTTAGAGGTTTATTACGGCGCCATTCACGCCCTGCACGGGGTATCCTTTGATGTAGCCCAGGGGGAGATCGTCTCCCTGATCGGCGCGAACGGCGCGGGCAAATCCACCGTGCTCAAGACCCTTTCCGGCCTGCTGCGCGCCAAGAACGGGGAAGCGTTTTTTATGAAACACAGCTTGCGCGCGATGGAACCCCACAGCATCGTACAGGCCGGGCTGGCCCAGGTGCCTGAAGGGCGCAGGGTTTTTCAGCAGATGACGGTGCAAGAGAATTTGGAGATGGGCGCGTTTACCCAGCGCGACCGCGCGGCCATAGAGCAGGGCTTCGAGCACGTTTTTGCCCGTTTTCCCCGCCTGAAGGAGCGCCGTCGCCAACTGGCGGGCACCCTCTCCGGCGGCGAGCAGCAGATGCTGGCCATGGGCCGCGCCCTGATGAGTGTGCCTAAACTGCTGATGCTGGATGAACCCTCCATGGGCCTTTCGCCCATCCTGGTCAATGAAATTTTCAGCATCATCGCAGAGGTCAGCGCATCAGGCACCACCATATTATTGGTAGAACAGAACGCGCGCATGGCCCTATCCATCGCTCATCGCGCCTATGTGCTGGAGACAGGGCGCATCGTCATGAGCGGCGACGCCAAAGAACTGTTGGGGGATGACGCCATTCAGAAGGCGTACCTGGGGCATTGACCATAAAGGAGGAATCGCCATGCTGACCGCACAAGACATCGCAAAAATGCTTGATCATTCTACCCTGCAGCCCTTTTTGACGGCCGACGACATCCGCAAGGGTTGCGACATTGCCCTGCAGTACGGTGTAGCCACCGTGTGCGCCCGGCCCGGGGACATGCCGCTGGTGGTCGGCATGCTGGCGGGTTCCGCCGTCAAGCCCTGCACGGTGATCGGCTTCCCGCACGGCGCGCACCGCACCCCGGTAAAGGTGCTTGAGGCGCGCCAGGCTCTGGATGACGGCTGTGAGGAGCTGGACATGGTGCTCAACATCGGCTGGATCAAGGCCGGCCAGTACGCCCAGGCGCGGGATGAGGTCGCCGCTATCGCGGCGCTGACCCATGAGCGCGGGGCCATCTTGAAGGTGATTTTTGAAACCTGTTACTTGGACGACGCGCAGAAAATAGCTGCCTGCAAGCTCTGCGCTGAGGCGGGGGCCGATTTCGTCAAAACATCCACGGGCTACGGCACCGCAGGTGCCACAGTGGCAGATATCCTGCTGATGCGCGCGCATGTGCCCAGCGGCGTGCGGGTGAAGGCATCCGGCGGCATACGCGATCTGGATACCGTGCTGGCCATGCGCGCCGCAGGGGCGGCGCGGTGCGGCGTATCCGCTACCCAGGCCATCATGCAGGAGGCCATGCTGCGCCAGCGGGCCGGTACGCTGCAAGAGGCTGCGCCCGGGGCCGCCGCACCTGCGCCCTCCGCAGGGTACTGATGAAACGCGTGCCTTGGCTTTGCCTAACCCTGGCGGCCTGCCTGGCGCTTGTGGGGTGCGCCCCCGCGCCCGTTGCCGCCCCGCAGGAACTGGTGGTGGTGACATCCTTCTATCCCATATACGTGCTGACGCTCAATGTAACCCGGGGTGTGCCCGGCGTAACCGTGCGCAACATGGCCGCGCCCCAGGCGGGCTGCCTGCACGAATACCAGCTGTTGCCGGGCGATATGCAGACCCTCGCCCAAGCCGGGGTATTCATCATCAATGGCGCGGGCATGGAAAGTTTTTTGGATAGGACGCGGGCCATGTACCCCGATCTGCCGGTCATTGAGGCCGCGCGGGATATCCCTTTGCTGCATGGCAATCCCCACGTGTGGGTCGATCCGCTGGGCGCCGCGGCGCAGGTGCGCGCCATCGCAGCGGGGCTGGCGGATGTGGATCCGTCCCACGCCGCGGATTATGAGGCAAACGGCGAGGCCTACGCCGCCCGGCTGGAGGCCCTCTGTGCGGATATGCGGGCGAAGCTGGCGGATGTGACCCACCGGGATATCGTCACCTTTCATGAAGCCTTTCCTTACTTTGCCCGGGCGCTGGATCTGCGCGTGGTCGCGGTGATTGAGCGGGAGCCGGGCAGCGAGCCCACCCCGCTGGAGTTGGTTGAGACCGTGCGCGCCGTACGCGAGGCGGGCGCAACCGCGCTCTTCGCGGAGCCCCAGTACGCTTCGGATGCCGCGGCCATCATTGCCCGTGAAACCGGGGCGCGGGTATACACGCTTGATCCTGTGGTCACCGGGCCGCTGGAACCCGACGCCTACGAACGGGCGATGGAACGGAATTTGGCCGCGTTGCAGGAAGCCCTGCGATAAGAACCGCGCCCGTATCCGCCATTCGCCATGCCCAGAAGGGAGGCGCACTGTGCCGGCACATGCTCACGACTGCGGCCTTTGCCGCGTGGAGTTGGAAGGGCTGACCGTGACGCTGGAAGGCCAGGCCTTGCTGCAGGATGTGAACCTGCACATCCACTGCGGGGAATTGACCGCCCTGATAGGGGCCAACGGTGCGGGCAAGACCACCCTGCTGCGCGCCCTGTTGGGAGAATTGCCCTATAAAGGCGCCGTGCGCCACGTGCGCGAGGATGGCGGCGATGCCCGTGCGGTGCGCACCGGCTACGTGCCCCAACACATGCATTTCGACCGCACTGCGCCCGTAACCGTGGCAGATTTTTTTGCCGCTGCTACCTGCAACGCGCCGGTGTGGTGGGGGCTTAGCAAGAAGAGACGCGCCCAAGTAGCCGATGCCTTGAAGGCCACTCACAGCCAAACGCTGGCCGCTAAGCGGCTGGGCGCGCTATCCGGCGGTGAATTGCAGCGCGTGCTCTTGGCCTTAGCTTTGACGCCCAGTCCCAATTTGCTGATTTTAGATGAGCCTGTCAACGGCGTGGATTTGAACGGGCTGGAGATCTTTTACCAAACCGTATCAGAGCTGCGCCGTACCCGCCACCTGGCCATCCTGCTGGTATCCCACGACTTTGCGCTGGTGCGCCGCTACGCAGATAGGGTGGTGTTGCTGCGCCAGAGCGTGCTGGCCGAAGGCGATCCGGAGGCCGTGTTCGCATCCCCCGCCTTTGCGCGGGAGTTTGGCGGGGGGGAGGTGCGCGCGTGAACGGCCTGTACGCCTGGATGGATGCGTTGTTGCCCTTTGCTTGGCTGCAATACGCCTTTATGAAAAACGCGCTGCTGGCGCTACTGCTGCTAACGCCCCTGTTTGGGTTGTTGGGCACCATGGCGGTAGATCAACACATGGCCTTCTTTTCGGATGCGATGGGACACGCCGCGCTGACGGGCATTGCCCTGGGCGTGCTGCTGGGCGTGCGCGATCCTATGGTATCCATGATCGCCTTGGGCGTGCTGGCCGCGCTGCTCATCACGGGCATCAAGCAGCGGGGCAGGACGGGCAGCGATACGGTGATCAGCGTGTTCTCCAGCACGGCCATTGCACTGGGGCTGGCGGTGCTCTCACAGGGCGGCGGGTTCGCCAAGTATGCCAATTACCTGGTGGGCGACGTGCTGGCCGTAGCCCCGGTTGATTTGCTGGGACTGCTGCTCTGTCTGGCGCTAACCGTGGCCGCCTGGGGAGTGTTGTACAACCCGCTGCTGCTGGCCAGCATCAGCCCCTCTTTGGCCAAGAGCCGGGGCATACGCGCCGCGCTGGCGGAGTACGCCTTTGTCGCCCTGGTGGCTGTGGTGGTCATGGTCTCCATCCGCTGGGTTGGGGTGATGCTGATCAACGCGCTGTTGGTATTGCCAGCGGCGGCGGCGCGTAACCTGGCGCGCAGCGCGGCGGGGTACCTGCGCCTTTCCGTGGGGCTGGCCTTGTGCGCCGGCGTGTCGGGCCTGGCCCTTGCTTACTACCTGAACACTGCGGCCAGTGCCGCTGTGGCGCTGGTGGCCGCGGGGCTGTTCTTCATTACGTTACCCCTTCGTCCCCGCTAGAGAGGAGCTTTTGATGCTGTGGTCTTCCTTTATTCCCTACATGCTGATCAGTATCTTTACGCCGGGGCCCAACACCATTACAGCCATGGTCAACGCAGGCAAGCACGGTTTTCGCAAGGGTCTGCGCTTTAACGTGGGGGTGCTGGCGGGCTTTTTTCTGCTGATGCTGTGCTGCGCGGCCTTCAGCAGCTTGCTGCAAACCGCTCTGCCGGCCATCAAGCCTTACATGACCTGGCTGGGCGCAGCCTACCTGCTGTGGTTGGCCTGGGTCACCTTGCGCGACCGACCGCACAGAACCGGCCGCGCGCCGCGGCTGCAAACCAATTCTGTGCTGACGGGCGCGCTGCTGCAGTTTGTCAACATCAAGGTGATCCTCTATGGCATCACCGCCTTTTCCGGCTACATTCTGCGCAGTTATACCGCCTGGCCCACGCTGGCGCTCTTTGCCTTGGGCATGGCTTGCGTGGGCTTTATTTCCACAAGCTGCTGGGCGCTTTTCGGCAGCGTGTTCGATCGGCTTTTCAGCCGCCATCGCCGCGCGCTCAACGCCGTGATGGCGCTGCTGTTGGTATACTGCGCGGCATCGCTGTTGCTGTAGGCCTCCGCGACCCCTTCCCCCGGATAGATATAGATATCCCGGCCACCCATCTCCACCGCAGATATCGAATAGCACGCCCGCTATTTGCCGCACATTGATTGTTAGTGCGCGCGGCCAAAGAGGGTGATATGCGGCGTGGAAAATATTTGGGGCGAACTGGTGAAGGGCGCGGGCGCGGCGTTGGCCGCCCTGCTGGGCTTACTGGGCGGCTGGGACGTATCGCTGCAAGCCCTGCTGCTCTTCATGAGCATCGACTATGCGCTGGGCATCGTTTGCGCGCTGTCCGGCAAATCTGAAAAAACCGAGAATGGCGCATTTTCTTCTAAGGCGTGCTTTGAAGGGCTGAAGAAGAAAATGTTTATCCTTTGTATGCTGGCGGTTGCGGTGATGTTGGATCGCTTGACGGGTGCAGATGGTATCTGCCGCCTGAGCGTAGCAGGCTACTACATCGCATCCGAAGGGCTATCCATCCTGGAGACCGGCGCGCAGATGGGCAGCAGTCCGCCCAAGGCGCTGGTGAGGATGCTGGAGGTTTTGAAGCACAAGCAGGACGACGAAGGTTAACCGCGCGCAGGGGCGGGTGTATGCCCGCCCTTTTTATTCTTTAATTATAATAGTTTCCTCTCTAAAACACCCAACTTTTCCATGCCGCTTGAGCCCCGTGCGGCAGCGCGGATTGCACATTGGTGATGAGCGGAGTCGCTGTTTATGGCGACGATTTTGCCAATTTTAATGTCAATCCGCTTATCAGACTGCGCAAAAAGTCCCCAAGGCGAAGCAGATATGGTAAAATAGAACTAAAAAAGAGACGGGAAGAGAGAAGTGGGCTACAAGATAGGCAAGGATAAACAGCAGTTAACATTCGCGCCAAAGTGCTTGGATGAATTTATACCGGAGGATCACATTTGCCGTGTAATTGACGCGTTCACAGGGAGTGGCCAAAACAATCATCTTGCGATACAAGAAAAATATAAAAGGGACGAGAGCAACGCCAGGAAAGCGCTGTCCGAAATGCGCAAGGACAGAAAACCAAGCCCAA
>JAITTS010000021.1 GCA_031286995.1 Oscillospiraceae bacterium | reverse complement strand
GATGGTGATGGGCCTGGGCGCGCTGGTCTCCATCCACTCGCTGATCGGTTCCTACATCTACGCGCAATACATCGGCAAGAAGGTCACCTCCACGGAAGAGGAGCCAGCGGCGGAAAACGAGGCCATAAAGTCCTATGAAGAGCTTAAAGCCGCATACGGCAAGATCCCGAGCGGGTTCCTATCCTTCGCGCCCATCGTTGCCCCCATCGTCCTGATGGCGCTAGGTTCCATCGTCACGATGGCGAAATGGAACGGCCCGGTGGCCGATCTGTTCAGCTTTCTTGGCAAGCCGATCATCGCGCTCACAGGCGGGCTCATCTTCTCGGTCATCCTGCTGGCCGACACCGGTAAGCTGAACAAATTTCATGACATCACCAATGAGACGCTGAAGATCGTAGGTCCCATCCTGTTCGTTACCGCCGCGGGCGGTGTGCTGGGCCGCGTAATCTCCGAATCGGCCATGGTTCCGTTCATCAAGGAGCACGCGACGCAATTGCAGACCATCGGCATCTTCTTCCCGTTCCTGCTCTCCGCGATTCTCAAGACCGCCCAAGGCTCTTCCACGGTGGCATTGACCACCACGGCGGGCATCTTGGCGCCGCTGCTGCCCACCTTGGGCTTGGCTTCGCCAGCCCGCATCGCTCTGACCGTGATGGCGATTGCCGCCGGCGCGATGACCGTCTCCCATGCCAACGACAGCTATTTCTGGGTGATCACCAACTTCGGCGGGCTGACGCCCGAGAAGGGATACAAAACCCAGACCATGGTCACCCTGGTGGAAGGAATCTGCTCCATGGTGGGCGTGTTCATTCTCTCGCTGTTTATCCTGTAAATACGACCTGAGCGACGGGGCCGGCGGAGTGATCGCGCGACGCCGGCCCTCTTTTTGACAAATTGAAGGGAGGAAGCATAGTATGGCGCTCTATGCAGATGCGCAGCGTATCATGCGCGCGGCGCTGGATGCCGCGCTGCCTGACGCCGCCGTGGCGCGGGCACTGGAACGCGCGCGTTTTGGCGGCGGACGCATCGTGCTCGTCGCTATCGGCAAGGCGGCGTGGCAAATGGCGAGCACCGCGTGCGCGCTGCTGGGTGAGCGTATTTCGCACGGCGTGGTGATCACCAAGTACGGTCACGCTATGGGCGAGTTGCAACACATGCGGCTGTTCGAAGCCGGGCATCCGGTTCCGGATGCCAATAGCTTGCGCGCCGCCGATGCGGCAATTGATGCGGTACGCGGCTTGCGCGCAGAGGATACCGTGCTGTTTCTGGTATCCGGCGGCGGCTCGGCGCTGTTTGAAAAGCCGCTAATCTCATTGGAAGAGCTGGAGGATGTGACACAGCAGTTGCTCGCCTGCGGCGCGAATATTGTGGAACTGAACACCGTGCGCAAGCGGCTCTCCGCGGTGAAGGGTGGGCGGTTCGCTCAATTGTGCGAGCCCGCACGGGTATTTTCCATCGTGCTCTCCGATATATTGGGCGATCCGCTGGATATGATCGCCTCGGGCCCGGCATTCCCCGATCAATCGACCGGAGAACAGGCGCTCGCGATCGTAGGCAAGTACGGATTATGCATCAGTGAAATGGTGCGGGCGTTGCTGACGCGGGAGACACCCAAGCGCCTGGATAACGTGGTCACCGAGATCACGGGCAGCGTTTCGCAGTTGTGCAACGCCGCGCGGGAGGAATGCTTGCGGCTGGGGTATGCGCCGCACGTATTGACGGACAGGCTGTGCTGCACCGCGCGCGACGCCGGCAGTTTCCTGGCTTCCATCGCCCGCTTCCATAGCGGCGCGGCACATTCAGTGGCTTACATCGCTGGCGGCGAGACCGTGGTGGAGCTGAAGGGAAACGGCAAAGGCGGGCGCAATCAGGAGATCGCGCTGGGCGCGGTGGAGGGCATCGCGGGGCTGGAAAACGTGGCGGTGTTCTCTATCGGATCAGATGGCACCGACGGGCCTACAGACGCAGCCGGGGGGTACGTGGACGGGACCACGGCGCACCGTATGGCCGAACGGGGTGTTGATGTGCAGGCGCATCTGCGCAATAACGACGCATACGCCGCGCTGGATGCCGTCGGCGGGTTGATCAAGACCGGGCCGACGGGGACAAACGTGAATGACTTATCAGTGGTGCTGATCAGGCGATAAGCGCAGGGCAACAACACAACATTTTTCAATCAAACCGGGGCGAATGCCGACGGTACAGCCTTGCCATACTAAGGCCATGTTTTCGCAAGCATTCGGCCTTTTTGTGCTCTACAGCCTGCTGGGCACCCTGGTGGAGACCGCCTGGGCGCTGCTGCGCACTGGGCGGCTGCAAAGCCGAAAAACCCTGCTGTGGCTGCCCCTGTGCCCCGTGTATGGGTTCGGGGCGCTGGCTATACTGGGCCTTGTTTCGCTTACACAAAAAGCACCCCTCACCATCGCCCTGGCAGGCGTTGTTGGGGGCGGCGGGGTAGAATATCTCTACGCCTGGGCTTGTGAGACCTGGCTGGGCGTGCGCCTGTGGGATTACGGCACGGGCCCCTTTTCGCTGCACGGGCGGGTGCACGCTCTATTCTGCCTGGCTTGGGCGCTGCTGGCCATGGCGCTCTTCTTCGTGCACCCGGCGGCGGTACGCCTCACCGCCGCCCTGCCCGAGGGCTGGGCGTGGGCTGCGCTGCCCCTTGTAGCGGCGGATGCCATCTGCACCTCGCTAGCCCTCTACCGCTTCGGTCACGGTACAGGGCCCGCTGTTCTGCCGTTCGCCCAGCGGCGACAGCCGGTGACCGCAAATCTACGGCGAGGGTTCGGCAAAAGCGAAGCCTCTGTGCGCGATCCCGCAGCCCGCGCGCACCGCTCCCGGTCAACGGCCAGTAACCGCGGTCATATCCGATGAGGCATGAAACAAACAAGCAATGCCATCTAAAATGAACCGGGCGCTGCATCAGCCCTGCGGCGCACCCTCGTAAGCGGCCTTCTCGGCCTCCCACTCCACTGTAAATTCTTCCAGGCACAGGTTATTGTTGGCGATGTAGGCCGCAACATCCAGCCCCACGTAACGCAGGTGCCATGGCTCGTAGATGATGCCTGTGATATCCTTCTTGTCCTCGGGATAGCGCACCACAAAGCCGTATTCCCAGCTATGGGCGCCCAGCCACAGGGCCTCCTTGGTACCCACAAAACGGGTACTCAGCTTGGCGTCGATGGAACCCTTGTTGATCACATCCGCGCCCAAGCCCGTCTGATGATCCGACGCGCCGGGGTAGGCCACAGCCTTGTCGTCCACGCCGTTGTGGGCTTCCAGCCGGTTGTAGTACATGGTGCGCTGGGTGCTGTAGCTGCGGTAGCCGGATAGGGCGTAAAGGGTGATGCCCTGGCTGGCGGCATCCTCAAACAGCGTGGTCAAGGCTTCGCTGGCTTCCTTGCGCATCTGGATGGGATCATAGCTGGTCTTGCGCACGCGGATGTTCACCAGGTCTTTGGGTTTGTATCGGCTATCCAGCAAGTGATCCTGGTTCACAAGCTCAATATAGCGGTTCTTCTCCGCCCCCAGTAGCGTGTCGTAATCCACAGCGTAGTACCACTCCCCGGGCATGGACATGGGCGTATAGCCTTCCAGGGGAGATACAAGGGTTTCCTCCGTCACCTCCTCGGCCGCGACCGCCGCGGCCAGCGCGCAGCACAGGGTCAGCATGATCAATCCCCAACCGATTCGCTTGTGCATGGTGGTGGTGTTCCTTTCCTTGGTACTTCACTCAGGGCGCGGGTGTATCCTGCGGCGCGGGTACAGGCGTGGGTGTGGGCGCAAGGCCCAAATCCAGCGCCGCGCGGGCCGCGGTCTCATCCAGGTACTCCTCCAGGGTCATCTGCCGGTCGTAAAGCACGGCGGCGTGCTCTTCCCCCAGGTAGCGCAGGTGCCAGGGCTCGTAGCCGTAGCCCGTGCGTCGCTCCCAGCCTTTGGGATAGCGTATCACAAAACCGTACTCGTGGCAATGCTGCGCCACCCACTGGCCCTCCGGCGTATCCCCAAAGGTGCCGGTCAGCCCGTGTACCAGGGAGGTCTCCCCCGTGATATCCATCACCAGGCCCGTGTTGTGCTCGGAATTGCCCGGCGGGGCCACATAGCGCTTGGCCGCATCCCCATCCTCGCCCACCCGGCGGTCGTATATTGCCTTTTGCGTGGAGTACGCCCGATAACCGGATACGCCGTAGAGCTTGTGTCCCTGTACCAGGGCTACGGCAAACATACGCTCCATGGCTGCCGCAGCATCCGCGCGCATGTACAGATTGCCCGCGATGGCGGGCTTGGAGGGCGGAATGTCGGGCAGCACCAGCAACGGCTGCCAGGCGGGCATCTTGTGCTGCTTGTTCACCAGCACCAAGGTGCCCAGGGGATCCGCGCCAGGGGCCAGGTTCCCCCAGCCCGCAGTCACCATGGATGCGCTGAGCGCCAGCGCCGCCAGGGCGCGCACAATCTCTTGCAAGCGCGCTCTCTCCTTTCCTTCAAGCCGGGTCTTCCGGCACCAATGCGGCGCCCCGCCGCAGCAAGCGCCCCAAATCCGTCTCATCCACCAGCGCCACCACGCGCGTGCCCTCTGCCTCGTGGGCCTCGCTCTGCACCAGACCTTCGCGGTGCAACTGCGCCAGCAAGGCACCCTGGGCGTAGGGGATGTGCAGGGCCACAGGCCGCCGCAGGTTCTGCAGCCGGTCGGCCACCGCGCAGAGCAGGGCATCCACCCCCGTGCCGCTTTCTGCGCTGATGGGGATGGCCCCCTGCCAGCCCAGGGCGGCTTGGGCATCCGGCGCCAAATCCGTCTTGTTCAGGGCCTCAATGCGCGGCTTATCCCCCGCGCCCAGTTCACAGAGCACATGCTGTACCACCTGGTGCTGGGCCTCGCAGTGGGGTGAAGCCGCATCGGATACCACCACCAGCAGGTCGGCCAGCATGGCCTCCTCCAGCGTGGAGCGAAAGGCTTTCACCAGCGCGTGGGGCAGCTTGTCGATGAACCCCACGGTATCCACCAGTAAGCACGCGCGGCCCTGGGGCAGGCGCACGCTACGCGTGACCGGGTCGAGGGTGGCGAACAGCTTGTCTTCCGCCAGCACATCCGCGCCGCTCACGCGGTTTAGCAGCGTGGATTTGCCCGCGTTGGTATAGCCCACCAGCGCCACCACAGGCACAGCGTTGCGCTGGCGGCGGGCGCGGCGAACACCGCGCTGCTTCTCCAGTTCCGCAAGCTGGGCGTTCAAATCCGCTATGCGGCGGCGGATACGGCGGCGATCCAGTTCCAGTTTGGTTTCGCCCGGCCCGCGAGATCGCAGCCCCGCGCCGGCCCCCAGCCGGGACATGCCCACACCCTGCCCTGCCAAACGCGGCAGCTGGTAGCTCAGCTGCGCCAGCTCTACCTGCAGGCGCCCTTCGCTGCTCTGCGCCCGTTGGGCAAAGATGGCCAGTATCAGCACCGTGCGATCCACGACCTCTACGCCGCCGCCCAGCAGATCCTCCAGATTGCGGGTCTGCGCGCCGGTCAGTTCGGTGTCAAAGATCACCGTATCCGCGCCCAGCCCCTGGCAATCCAGGGCCAGTTCGCGCGCTTTGCCGCTGCCCACGTAGGTGGCGTTATCTGGCTTGGTACGACGCTGCAACGTGCGCCCGATCACCGCGATACCCGCCGTATCCGCCAGGCTGGCCAGCTCCTGCAGCGATTCCTCGCTGTCTGTGCCGACCAGGATGGCCTGCCGGCAGGGCGCAGTCTCATCCGGCGCGCCCTCGCCTGCCAGCACGCGGGCGTCACTGGCCAGTATCTCGCGCATCCAGGCCGCCTGCGGGATATCCGCCGCCCCCACCACCGGCCAAAGCATGGCTTGCGGCACGCCCGCCACCCGCTCGCCCAAAAAGGCAACCTGGGCCTGGTTGGGTCTGCCATCCGACACACTCACAGCCGCCATGGCATCCAGCCGCAGGGTCTTGAGCGCGTTGATATCCACATCCGACAGCAAAGCGCTGCCACCGGGATGCGTGTGCACGCAGCGCACCAGGGAAAGCCGGGCCTCGTTGCGGCGCTGGCGCATATCTGCCAGGGGCACGCTCTCCAGATCGCCCACGGTCACATCTAGCACCTGCCCATCCCGGGCGATGTAGATAGAAATCTCACGGTTGACCGCGCAGCTCACACGGGCCAGCACGGCCAGCATATCCGGCAGCACGAACACATCTTCCTCCACGCGCAGGGTGTAAAGCGCATCCAATTCCGCCAGGGCGGATTGACGGATGCCCTGGATGTTGCCATGTACCATGCTGCCTCCTTGCGCCGGCGCGGGCCTGATATACGAAAACCCCGACATTCGTCAGGGCTGACTTTACTGCAACAGTATAGCGTTTTTCGGATGGTTTGTCAAGCGCGCGACGCTGGATTGGGCGCGGCATTCAAAGAGTTTAACAAGCACAATCCGTAATATTGTGCTCAATGGCGGCGAAAGAAAATCCTGCCACCATTTTTATGTAAAACCAACACGAATTCGCTTGCGTTGTTCGTCAATGCGCTGTATACTAAATATATTAGAATTCGTACTGTGAGAGGTATTTATAGGTATGGGAATGGATTGGATGACAGCACAAGAGGCCGGCGCGCTGTGGGGCATTACGACGCGGCGCGTGCAAGTTCTTTGCACGAACGGACAAGTCGCGGGCGCGACGCGGCTTGGTAAGGTTTGGGTTATCCCGAAAAATATGCCGAAACCTTTAGATGGCAGAACAAAAGCTGCCAAACGGCAAAACAACGAAAATTCGGGAACATAAATTTTTCGCAATCGAAAGGGTTAATCCACATGGATAAAGATAAAAGTATCAAGTTATTCGGGGAACGGCAGGTACGGATGACGTGGGACGAGCAAGCTGAAAAATGGTGGCCAAGGTCGCGCGTGAGCAAATTGAGCGAAGCACAGGCAAAAAAGCGGTTTCGCCACTGAACGCACAGATTTTGCAGGCTATTTCAGACAATCAGGAGGATGTACCCAATGAGTGAAAAATTAAATGGGTTTTCAATGGACATTGCCGCCGCCGAGCAGGAAAAACTGCGGGCGGTGTTCCCGCAATGCTTTGTGGAGGGCAGGTTAGACGAGCGCAAGCTGCTGGAACTGCTTGGCACGTTTGACACGCTGGACGAGAACGACCGCGAAAAGTACGAGTTCCGCTGGAAGGGCAAGCAAGAAGCGTTGCAGCTTGCGGGCAAGCGGAGCGCGGGCACTTTGCGGCCTGTGCCGCAGGACAGCGTGGATTGGGAAAGCACCCGCAATCTCTACATAGAGGGCGACAATCTGGAAGTGTTAAAGCTGTTGCAAACCAGCTATTACCGCAAGGTCAAGATGATTTACATTGACCCGCCCTACAACACAGGCAACGATTTTGTCTACGCCGACGACTTCGCTGACCCGCTGGCGCGGTATCGCGAGGTGACACAGCAGACCACCAAATCTAACCCCGAAAGCATGGGGCGATTCCACACAAACTGGCTGAACATGATGCTGCCCCGCTTGCGGCTGGCGGCGAATTTGCTTCGGGATGATGGGGTTATTTTTATCTCAATTGACGACCACGAAATCGACAATCTCAAAAAATTATGCAATGAAATTTTCGGCGAGGAAAATTTTGTTGCACAGATTGTATGGCAAAAAAAGTACGCAGTTTCAAATGATGACCCCGGAATCGCTGCCATGCATGAATATATTTTGGTCTATCAAAAATCTGGCGAGTTTAAGCGCAATCTGCTTCCACGCACGGAAAAGCAATTGGTACGTTACAACAACCTTGATAACGACCCGCGTGGTGATTGGAGTTCTGACAACTATATCAGCAATAAATCTCGCTGGGAGCGACCTACGCTTTGGTATCCGACTATACATCCGAAAACAGGTCTGGAAGTTTGGCCTGACGAGACTGCCGTTTGGCGTTACGCAAGAGAGCAGCACGAAAGAATGGTTACCGACAATCGCCTTTATTGGGGACCCGACCAATCATATGAAAGGCCAAGAATCAAACGCTTTTTGTCTGAGGTTCAAGCTGGCGTTGTCCCTGCGACTTGGTGGCCGTTCACCGAGGTTGGTCATAATGATGAAGCTGTAAAAGAAACGGCTGAATTGCTTGGGAAAAAAGTGTTTTCAACGCCCAAACCCATTCGTTTACTCAAACAGATTTTATTTCTTGCGACAGCACCCAAAAAAGATGATATTGTACTTGATTTCTTTTCGGGTTCAAGTGCGATAGTCCACGCCGTCATGCAACTCAACGCCGAGGACGGCGGCAACCGCCGTTTTATCCTTGTTCAACTCCCCGAAGTCTGCGACGAAAACAGCGAAGCGGCAAAGGCTGGCTACAAGACCATCTGCGAAATCGGCAAGGAGCGCATCCGAAGGGCCGGGAAGAAAATTCTTGAAGAACAAGCAGGACTTTTAGGCATGGTACGAGATCATCAAACGCGGTTTGGTGAAATCACACCCTTGGAGCCGTTTGCTGAATTTGTGAATGGCGAAGCATCATTGCAGCGACAAGCTGAAATATCTAAACGGCTGGACGTGGGCTTCCGCGTGTTCCGGCTGGATTCCTCCAACCTCAAGTTGTGGGATGATTCGCCCATCGTCGGCGAGGACAAAGTGGAAATTTTCACGCAACGTCTGCTGGGTATGCTGGAAATCCTCAAGCCCGACCGCTCTGATGTGGATGTGGTCTACGAAGTCATGCTCAAACTGGGGCAGGATTTGTGTGCACCAATCCTTCAGATTGAGTTGCCAGAATCCAGTTGCCAGTTGCCAGAAAAGCGCGCGGTTTATGGCGTTTGCGCCGTTCCTCCTCTGGAAACTGGGAACTGGCAGCTGGGAACTAACGTGAAGTTCATCGTCTGCCTTGCGCTGAACATCACTGTGGAGGACGCGGAGATTATGGCGGCATACGCGCCGGGGCGTATTGTTTTCGCCGACCAATGCTTTGTGAATAGCGAAGCCAAGAGTAATGTCAAGCTGACCCTGAGGGATAAGGGTATTACCATAAGAGTGCTGTGAGGGAGGTGTAATTATGGGATTGTTTGATATGTTCAAGAAGCCAAATAAGCAAGTCCCGCCGTTAAGCGGGTTGAATGTAACAGTAACTGTTTCAACGACTAAACCGCCCACTCAAGCAGAATTGGACGAACAAGTAATTCCTGTTGAGGCAAGAGTTAAAACGGCTAGTGCCAACAAACAGGGACTATTCCCTCATGAAATCCTCGTGCTGGACTACGCGCATACGTTTTATACAAACGGCAACTCATTCCAAGGTTTCTGGTGGTATCGGTATGGTGTTCGCGATGTTCAAGAGGTGCTTACCTCATTAGTGCAACGTGGTTTTCTGGAAATCGGTGATTTGCGAGCAGCGTTGCAAAAGCAAACTGGCGCATCCATCAAAGAGGTCTTAAAAGCTCATGGATTAAAACAGACCGGAAAAAAGGATGAGCTTGTTCAGCGAGCCTTAGCCGAGATTTCTGAAGACGAGTTAAAGAAGCTTTTCCCAAAACGTACTTACAGCTTGACTGAAAGTGGTAAAGCTGCGCTTGAAGAAGAATCATATGTTTCATATATACATCGCCACGGTGTTGAGGACTTGGACATATGGTCGTTGAACCAACTGATTCATACCGAGCCATATATGTCGTTTCGAGATAAGCTCTGGGGTTATCTGAACCAACGAAGCATGAAGCATTTTTCTGACCGAAATTTCGGATTGTATAGAAATTGCCGATTCAACATGGCTCAGTTTTTGAAAGAGGAAAGGAAAATAGCAGACTCATTGGCTATGCTTGCCGAAGTGGTGTTTTACGATTTGAGCGGTGCAACGAACAATTTTGACCCTCAATTCATAGAAATCTACGCCGACGGGCTATTCCCATATGAGAACTCTCTTGCAACGACTGCTCCGGGTATTATTGCTGCAATAGTGGATTGTCAAAAAGAGTTAGAACTGTCGGATGCAGACCTTACGGCTATGCTTGTTGAGCGGATGAGTAAATTGAGTGCGCCTTTGCAACTTTTTTCTGTCGCAGATTGTGCCAAAATCGTTCTTCTGGAGCGCGATGAGAACAAAGAGGCATTGAAGCCTGTGTATGCAAAAGCAAAACGTGAGTTTAAGCAAAAATATCCGGGCACCAAGGTGCAGAGGGTGAAAGCATGAGCGAAAAATTTCGATATCGGCTAACCACCAAACAGAAATCCAATATTGCACAGAACCTCATTGATGTCCTTGAACAAAACGCGAGCATTGAGAGCCGAACAGCCTCCTTCGTCTGCAATTGGATGCTAACAGGTCCCGATGAAAAGAGAAAGGCTTTCTTTGATGTATGGGACTTGGTACTGAGAAACTTCATGCCAAACACAAGACCTATCCTATTTCGTTCATGCTCACGAAGAAAAGACGGTATAATCGCCAGTTTTACCGGAAGGCTTGAATGTGCGAGAAGATTCAGCCACGAAAATGGTTTCTTGCTTATGTGCGACACTTCGGAGGAACTGCGATATGAAGCACAAAATGGCAGGAAGGGCGAGTATCGGCACAGTTTTTATCCTCTTGTGGAATTGCTACGAAAAGACGATGCCGCAGAAAAGCATATATTTTCGGAACAAATGCGAAGTGAGTATATCGGTGAAGACGAGTATATTATGCGCGTTGATGTTGGTGGAATGCATACGTTCAAATGGTATCAGGAGAGGCGAGTGAATCTATGAAAGTCAGACTCAAGCAACAAGCATTTCAAACCGCCGCCCCGATAACGCGCCGGGGCGCATCGTGTCCGCCGACCAATGCTTTGACGACAGCGAAGCCGAGAACAATGTCAAGTTGACAAGGGCATTACGATTAGAGTGGTGTAACTGCGCCTTCCGAATATTATTTGGAAATGGAGGGGTGAATAGTGGGTCATGAGCGCATCGGCTTTTTGCCACATACGAAACAATGGCAAGCAATTGTGGAACAACTTTCGCTATTTGGCGGAGGCGAGATTTCTATTGCTCAAATAGCCAATGAAACGCTGAGTGCCGTCAAAAAGACATATGAAGCAATGCCGCTTGACGAATCTGTCATCAAGGCACTGTCTTTTCT
>JAITTS010000168.1 GCA_031286995.1 Oscillospiraceae bacterium | reverse complement strand
CCCCTCCCGGGAACCAAAAATTACCACAACCGGATCACAGCACCTGCTCAATCTGCTCTTCACGCTATCCCTGCTGTGCGCAGCCATGTTATTTACGGATGCAAAGGATGGCATCCCTTTCGTTCTCGCGGGCTGGCTGATTTCCATCCTTACGAGCGCGTTGCTGGCCTGGCGATATCATTTTGTCGAAAAAGCGCTGCGCGGCTGCAAGGCGCCGGTGCGTCTGACAGCCGCTTACCTTGCCTGCCTGTGCGCGCACTTTTTCCCTCAATTTCAAGACAACCTGTTTACAAGCATTTTCAACAACATCCCGTTCACGAGCATTCTGCTGACCCGTTTCTCCGCCCGGCATCCCTGGTTTTACGGCATCCTCTATCAACCAAACTTTATGAATACATGCCTTGGACTGCTGGCGCTATTCGCTTGCTTTGTCGTTTTTTGCTGGTTCATCCGGCTGGCTTGGCCAGCCGCAAGGGCTTTCGCAGCCTCCTTATCCGCGGCGGAGCGCCGCTGCCTGTGGATAGGCGGCGCGGTGGCCGTGCTCGCGCTGCTGGTGATATACAACCTGACCGGGGCTTTCACCACAACCTTGCAGGCCGACGGGCGCTACATATACTGGAATGTGCTGTATACGACGGATTCCGGCAACCTTTACAAAGACAATTACCTGCTCAATATCAAGGCGGGCCAAAATGATATACGAAATCCTCTCTTCACCCTGTTTGCCCTGCCTTTTTCACTGCCGGTGCTGGCGCTATCCAAACTGTTCTTTTTTCTGCCCAATATAGAATGGGTGCTGTGGCAGGCCATGCAATGCTGCCTGCTGCTCATCTCCTTTTTGTTGTTGGCCCGGCTGCTGGAAGGCGGCGGCGCGGAACCCTGGTTTTTCTGCCTGGCCGCGGCCAGTTACCCCACCCTGTTTTTCGCGCTGACAGTAGAGCAATACATTGTCCCGGTATTTTGGCTGATACTGCTTCTGTACGCATGCCTGGCGGGTAACCCGCGCGCCCCCCTGCGACGGTTACTTTTCTTTGGCGCCGCGGGATCGCTGCTCTCCAGCGGCATCCTCTTCCCCCTGTTGCTGCCGCCTGAAAAGGGGCGCGTAAAAAAACTGCGGGCGCTCGCCACCGCCGGGCTATGGTTTTTCGCGCTGTGCGCGGTATGCGGAAAGCTTGGCGCCTTTGCGCCGGATCGT
Organism: Oscillospiraceae bacterium; assembly: GCA_031286995.1. Classification (GTDB taxonomy): domain Bacteria; phylum Bacillota; class Clostridia; order Christensenellales; family Aristaeellaceae; genus JAITTS01. The sequence continues at coordinate 12,638 of JAITTS010000168.1, read as the reverse complement.
TTTATAGGGCTAACGCAGTTTATGGGCGCCGCTTCTCCGCACGGCGTAACCTTTGCGGATAGCCTGCTGCAATATACGCACTTTCTGGCCGCATGCCTGCTGCCCCCGCACGCCGGGCTGCAAGAGGTCGGGCATTCGGCATGGAGAGCGTTCCCCACGCCGCAGGTCAACCCCATCGGCCTGCTGGTGTTCGGTGTGGCCGCGCTCGGCTTTTTTCTCACAAAAAAAAGCGCCCTGTCCCGCGCCGCCGCGGGATGGATTGCGTTTTCCTTTGTGCTGCTGGCAGTCGCAGGCTGGGGCGCGCCGGAAAACGGCATGGCGCTCTACACCCTCTACTTCTCCTGGGCTTTTTTAGTGCTCATCCATCAGGCACTGCACGCCCTGCTGGGCACGCGCCCAAAGCTCTTCCACGCGGTCACTGCCGCGCTTGCGGGCGCGCTGCTGCTCTACAATCTCCGCCACATCGGCCAAATCATCGCCTTCAGCATGCGGTACTACCCCGTTTGATCCTCCGCCAGCCAGGTCTTCCATACATCCGGGCAATAGCCCACGGTGGCGCGGCGCGGGCCATCGCGCACGATGGGGGCTTTCAGCAAGCGCGGATCTTCCAGCAGGGCGGCCAGCATCAAATCCGCCCTGTCGCTGTAGCGCACGGCGGATGCGGCAAACGCCGCGCCCTGCCTATCCACCAGCGCATCCAGCCCCACCACGGCCAGCACGCTCTCCAGCTCACGCCTGCCCATGCCGTAGCGCAGCAGGTCGACGCGCTGCGCCTGCACCCGCCGTTCCTGAAAAAAACGCAGGGCCTTCTGGCTCTCAAATCCCTTGCCGGCCCAAATCTGTATGCCCATGGCGCGGCCCCCTGATCTTGCATATAGGCTGCGGACGGCCTCGCGCACAAAAGCCCTGCTCCCCCACAACATTGCATCGTAGGCGGGTGCCGCCAGCGGCGGCAGCCCGGCTAAAATTTTCTGCCGCTGCCGCTAGCGCCCGCGCCGCCGCCGCCAGGGCGGAACCCACCGCCGGCGCTGCCCCCGCCAAAACCGCCACTGCCGCCGCCGCCCGGGCGGAACCCGCCGCCGAAGCCGCCCCCGCCAAAACCGCCTGGGCGAAACCCGCCCCCACCGAAGGGACCGCCAAAGCCGCCCGGGCCAAAGGGTGGCCTGGGTGGGCGTGGCCCACCATGGCCGTAGCGCCGCCCGCCGGTCAGCCCCCCCAGCAGCAGCCACGGCAGACACCCGCCGCTGGCGGGCAGGCAGCCACAGCCGCCGCGCCTGCCGCCGCCGCGGAACACCGCGCTCAGCACGATCCACAGCACCACAATGCCGATGAGCATGCTCACCCAGCTGCCACCGCCGCCGCCGAGCCGCGCGGCGCCATCGTACGTATAACTGTAATTGTAGTGATAATCCGTATAGGCGTCGCCACGGCCCGCGCTTGCGCCGCCGGTCAGCGCCAGGCTCTTGCCCAGGCCGGATGCCACGCGCTGGCAGGTGGCCACAAATACATCCGCCAGGGCCTTGGAATAATCTCCCCGCTTCAGGCCGGGCATAGCGTAATCATCCAGCAGGTCGCCCCGCGTGCCCGCGTTCAGTATGTTCTCCAGGCCGCGGCCCGGCACAATATCCACTTCCCGGTCGCCCCGGGCAAAGATCAGCAGCACGCCGTCGTTGCGCTTCGCGTCACCGATGCCCCAGCTGTTAAAGAGATCCATGCCATAAAATGCCATGGTCTCGCCATCTAAAAAATCCACCAGCACGGCCACCATCACCGCCTGGGTTTTTTGCTGCAGGGCGCGGGCGGCCTCATCCATGCGCGCCGCATCCTGGGGCTGCATCACGCCCGCGGCGGTGTAATCGAACACAAAGGTATCGGCGTTCTGCGGCGAGGCGGGCAGCGCGGCCTGCGCGGCCCCCCACAGGGCGCAAAACACCAGCGTCAGCACAAGGGCCAGGGTTTTCTTCATGCGAAATCGTCCTTTACAGCGAGAGTGGGATCAGCCGCCCAAATCGTAGAGCGCGGGCCGGGGAAACAGCCAGCGGAAGGGCATGGTGTCGTACGCATCCACCGCCAGCAGCGCTACCCGGTTGTAATCGCGCGCCATGGCGTGCAGTTTGGCGCGGTAATCGTTAAACGTGGTGGCGATAATCTGAATGTTGTGCTCATCCTCCGGGGATACGCCGCTGGCCATCAGCACAGCCAGTTCCTTCTGCATAGCGGCGAGCAGTTCGCGCTCCGCCTTCTGCACATCCGCCACGCCCTGGGCCAGGCGCTCGTTCACCTGGGCGGCGGCCAAGGCCTGCCGCGCCTTGGGATCCGCCTGGGGGTAGCGATCCGCGATTTTGATCAGGTTGGCGGCCTGGGCGGTCAGGCCTTCCACATAGGCATCCGCCTGCCAGAACGCCATGGCCTTATTCACCATACGGGATAGCTCTTGCCCGTTGCCCACCGGCACGCTGGCCACAGCCATCACCAGGCCCAGCAGCAGGCCCACGGATAACGGCATCAGGTGCAGGCGCTGATAGAGCGTGCGCCGCTTGGGCGCAGCCTTGGCCGGCGGATGCCCCTCTGCGGGGGGATGCTGTTGCATGTGTGCTCACTTCCTTTGCTGTTGCGTAAACTGCCCGCGCAGCGCCTGTATTTTGGCCTGCGCGCTGTCCGCCCCTTGCAGGCCTTGCAGCAGCGCGGCGTTCTGGCTTCGCAGCGCCTGCCTATCCACCCTGGCCCACGCGCTGTGGGCCAGGCCCGCCAGGCGGCTTAGCAAACTCTGGCGGCCTGCCATGCCGCGCAGCGCCGCGCGCTGGGCCAGGGCGATATCCTGCGCGGCCTGGGCCTGCCCCGCCAACCCCAGGGCCAGGGTCACTTGGGTCTTCCACAGGGGCAAAGTATGGCCCAGTGCCTGATCCAGGGCCGCTATCAAATCCTCATTGCCGCGGGTCAGCAGATCCAGCTGCGCCTGGGTTTGCAGGCTGACCTGGCGGGATAGCGCCAGATCGTGCAGGCGTTTTTCCAGCCGCGCCGCCGCCTCATCATCGCCCCGGCCGCGCAGGGCATCCAGGTGCGTCCTGCCGTCGGAGAGGTACGCATCCAACCGGGCCTGGTGTGCGCTGTTCTCATCCCGCATGCGCGCAAACACCTTCACCATGCGCCGCAGCGCCATCCCGCGGTCAAAGAGCGCGCCCGCCAGATCCTCCACCAGGGGCAGCAGACGGCGGCAGGCCCCGCGCAGGCGGGGCAACCCCGCGCCGCCCAAACCCAACAGCCGCCGGGGCCTGCACAGCGCATCCCACACGGTCAGTTGCGCCAATAAGCGGGCCAGGGCTTGACCCGCCTCATCCCCCGCGTCCTTGGCCACGGTATCCACGGCAATATCCAGCCAGGCGTTCATGCGCGCCTGTTCCTGCGCGCCGTAAGCCGCAATATCCGCCGCGCCCTCCGGCGCGGGGATGGCGGGCGAAAGGTTACTTTGCATGCGCGCCCTTCTTCCCCGCCTCATCCATCAGGCCATCCCGGCGCAGCATGTCATCCAGCACATCCATCTCGGTTTCAATGCTGAGGTATTGAAACTGATCCAGCGCATCCAGCTGGCGCTCGCAAGCATCCTCTATCATGCGCAGCGCGCCGTCTATGCGCTGCAGGGTCTGCTGCGCGGTCTGGTTAGGCTTGCGGCTTTTGTGCAGAATTTCGGCGCGCACCCGCAACAGGCGCAGGGTGGTGGGCAGGTAGTAGCGCAAAAAGGTGCGCAACTGCCCCTGCATGCTGGGCTGCTGAGCCAGTATATCCAGTATTTTGCGGGCCATCTGTTCGATCAGGTCGATCTTCTCTGTCAGCGAATCGCGCTGAATGGAAACGCGCAGCAGGTAGATATCCTTCAGCGTCTCACGCGATTCGATAATCAGTTGGTCACAACTGACGTTGCCTGTATGCGGCGGAGTCTCTATCACCAAAAAGCGATCCGGGAAGTAGCGCTTGAGCGGCGCGTAGAGCAAAAAGGCCAGAATGACGATCCCCGCGTAGGATGACCAGCTGCCCAGGCCCACGACCGCGGCGTACAGCAACGCCGTCAGCCCAATGCACGCAAAGGGCGCCCCAGAGTGTATGCGCTTGGTCTTCACGCCGCGTCCCTCCCCGCTTTCTTTCGCTTGTCTTTTCTATTGTACCCCAAAGCGCGCGCGCTGTCATGAGAAAAGGGTTAAAAAAACCGCTTAATCCTCCTTGGGCCCGGCATGCACGGGCGTCCACGTGTAGGCGGGGATATCCGGGAAGAACATGGTGAAGCACGCGCCCTCGCCCGGCCGGCTCTCCGCCGTCACCCTGCCGCCGTGGCGCTGCACCACGCGCTGCACCACAGCCAGGCCGATGCCCAGCCCTTCCCTGCTGTTCCAGCCCTGGTAAAAGCGCTCGAACAGCGTGGTCACATCCTGCTGGGCGATGCCGCAACCTGTATCGCGCACGCTGATCTCCACCCCAAACTGCGCGCGCTGCCAGGCCACGGTGACGCTGCCCCCCGGCGGGGTATAGCGCACGGCGTTGGATACCAGCCTATCCAGCGCGTTTTGCAGCCAACCCGCATCAAACATGGCGGCGAGGTTATCGCCCTGCGTCTCAAAACGCACCCCGTTGTTTGGGTAGAGACTGACCCAGTTTTCCACGCAGGCGGCCACCACCGGGCGCACCTTCTGCATGATGGGGTTGTAATCGCTCTCCTCCATCAGGGCCAGCCCCCGCAAGGCCTTGATGCGGTTGGCCAGTTTGATGGCGCTGGATCGGGCCATGCCCAGGTAGCCGGCACGTTCCTCCTTCGTCAGGGGCGTGCCGTCGATCACCAGATCCAGACTGCCGCGCACAATGGTCAAGGGCGACTGCAGGTCGTGCGCGATGCGCGAGAAGAATTCCCCACGGGAGGCATCTATGCGGGATAACTGACGATTGGCTACGCGCAATTCTTCCGTACGGGCCAGCACGCGCAGTTCCAGCTGTCTCTCCAGCGCCTGGCGGCTGTGATAATCCTCCGCCTGGCCCTTGGCCGCGAGCCACAGCTGCACCAGCGCCATGCCCATGGAGAACACCAGCACGGGCGGAAACACCAGCGTGCGGCTGCGCACCAGCACTTCATCCCCGGTGAGCCCCACCAATTGCCACAGGATGGCGAAGCACTCCGCTTCGCGCACACCGCCCGGCGCCTCGGCGCGGCTCTGCAAAATGGCCCCCACCGCGAACACGGCGCTCAGCGCAAAACCCACGCACTGCATGGGCAGGGCCAGCACCAACAGCGGCACGTAGCCCAGCAGCAAAAAGCCGCCCACCCACAGCGCCACCAGCAAGCTGTCGGCAATCAGTAGCCCCCACACCACCGCGCCCTCTGTCTGCCCCTCCAGGCGCAAACTGGCGGAGCAACACAGCGTCATACTCAGGAGCAGCATGGCCGCCTGGCGCAACAGCTCCGCATCCACCTGCTGCGGCAACAGCATGTCGATCTGCGAAAACAGCAGCAGCATGTAGCTCAGCCACAGGGTCAGGTCGTGCAGCCTGCGCTGCTGAAAGATAAAGTTCATCAGGATCACCAGCGACCCGACAACCAGCCCCGTGGCCAGTACGCCAAAGAGGAGAAGCCGCATCCTGCTAAGCTGCGCCACCTGCCGCTGGGTGCCCAGCACCAGCAGCGGCGGCGGCACCATGGCCGCATCCTGTATCATCAGCTCAACGCGCATGGCGCCGGGCGTCTGGGGCAGGGCGATGGATGTGCCCAGCGCCAGATCCGGCGGGCCCGCATCCGCCACCAGGCGGCCGTTGACGGCCAAGTAGTGTAGCGGCGTGGCGCTACGCACAAGCAGCGTGCGCGCGCGGGCATCCGGCACATCCAAGTGCAGGGTGACACTGCGCAGCACGGATACGGCGCTGGCCGGCACGGGCAGGCTCTTCCACTGCGCCTCTACAGCCAGCGGATTTTGGCGCAGCACGCCCAGGTTAATGGGCGTGCCGTCATCCCGTACCCAAGTCACCAGGCTGCGATCCAGCGACACCACGCCCCACAGGAAAAGGGGCAGGGCCACAAACATCAGGCCCAGCAGCGCCATACGGCGCTTGCGGCCCCGCTTGATCATGGCACAGCCGCTTCCATCACGCCCGGCGGCACAAAACAATACCCGCGCCCCCAGGCCGTGCGGATAAACTGATGATTCGGCGCGGCCTCTTCCAGCCGCTTGCGCAGATTAAAGATATGCACGTGCACCGTGCGCAAATCCCCCAGGCTGCTCATGCCCCACACCTTTTCGTACAGCTCTTCCGCGCTGATGCACTCGCCGGGATGCTGAGCCAGCACGATCAGCATATCCATGGCCTTCCTCGATATGGATAGCGCCTCGTCGCCTACATACACCTTTTCAAACGTCAGATCAATGCGCAGGGGCGGATACTCAATAAGGTTCACCTGCACCGTGGGGCCTGGCGGCGGCGCGGCGTGTCTGCGCAGGCACACCAGGATGCGGGCTTCCAGTTCTTTGACCGAGTAGGGCTTGGTCATGTAGTCGTCTCCGCCGGTCAGCAGCCCGGCGATCTTGTCATCCTCCGTATCCATACAGCTCAAAAAGATGATGGGCGCGTCGGTAAACAGCCGTAGCCTGGGGCACAGATCCAGCCCGCTGCCATCCGGCAAGTTCACATCCAGCACCATGCACTCCGGCTCAAAGGCGCGGGCCCGCGCAAGCCCCTCCTCGCAGGTGTAGGCGCAAGCCACCTCGTGCCCCCTGCTGCGCAAAAAGAAAGAATTGATGCTCTGGATATCCTGGTCGTCTTCAATCAAAAGCAGCTTAGCCATGCGCATCCTTTCCTCCGGACGACAACGCGCCGCCGGACATTGCCAATATTTACTTTATCTTAACATATTGTTGCAAAGAAAAAAAGCGGAAATGACAAAAATTTTTGCGGTCTGCTCAGCGGCAACGCTCCACCCGCGCTTGCGCGTGCGCCAGGGCGGCGGCGATGATCTGTTGGGGATGCCGGTCACGCAGGCCGTCATCGCAGGCCTCCCCCTGTCTTGCGGCGGCCACGGCGCGGCCTCCTTCTGCGCTCGGTAGTGCCTGTATTCAATAGTGTCTGCAATTCGACGCCGGGCGCGGGATTCCTGCAAAGCGGCTTGCTTCTTCCCGCATAATGCCTTATGATAATGAAGCGACAATGCACAAACGGGAGGAAACCCCCATGCCCGACATCCTCATCATCGGCGGCGGCCCCGCGGGGCTCGCGGCCGCCATACAGGCCAGCCAGCGCCGCAAGCAGGCCCTGGTGGTCGATGGCCCCGGCGGGGGCGGCCTGGCCCGCGCCCCGCACGTGGCCAACTACCCCGGCCTGCCGGGGCTTACCGGCCCCGGGCTGCTTGCTGCCCTGCGCGCCCACGCCCAGGCCATGGGCGCGGATTTTCGCCAGGGCCTGGCACGCCAGGCCCTGGCCATGGGCGACGGATACGCCGTGGCCCTGGGCGACGATTTTGTGCAGGCGCCCCGGCTGATACTGGCCACCGGCGCACGGCAGCCCAGCCTGCTGCCGGGCGAGGAGGCGCTGCTGGGCCGAGGGGTCAGCTACTGCGCCACCTGCGATGGCGCGCTCTACCGCGGCAAGCGCGTGGGCGTGCTGGCGGGCGGGGCCCAGGCGGCGGAAGAGGCCGCGTTTTTGAGCACCCTGGCTGCGGATGTGCTGTACTTCGGCCCGGATGCCCCGGCGGGCACCCGGCGGATGGAAGCGAAAATCGCGCGCATCCTGGGCGAAGAGCAATTGACCGGCGTGGAGGCGGACGGTGAGGTCATCCCCTTGGATGGGCTCTTCATCCTGCGCGACGCGGTGGCCCTGAGCGCGCTGCTGCCCGGCCTGGAGACCCGGGATGGGTACATTGCCGTGGATGCGCGCATGCGCACAAACCTGCCCGGCGTGTTTGCCGCAGGGGATTGCGCAGGCGGCGCCAAACAGGTAGCCAAGGCCGTCGGCGAGGGCTGCGTGGCCGCCATGAGCGCGTGCGAATGACGCCACCGTCAATTTGCACCAATCGCTCCGGCATGCTATACTAAAGGGTAAGCTCTTTATGAACGGAGGTTTTGCATGCGACCGGATGCCAAACTGCCGGATTTGGATGCCATCGTCTTTGATCTGGGCAACGTGTTGCTGGATTATCATCCCCTGCAAACCCTGCGCGCCCACTACCCCGAAGCCGTGGCCCAGCGCCTGCACGCAGCCATGTTTCAATCCCCCCAGTGGGTGGAGATGGATCGGGGCGTGCTGACCCAGGCCGAGGTGCTCGCGCGCATACTGGCTGACGCGCCGGATATCGCGCCCTACGGCGAGGCCGCCATGGCCCTGCAAACCGAAATGATCACCCCCAACGCCCCGGCCCTGGCCTGGCTGCCCCGGCTGAAATCCGCGGGCTACCGGCTCTACGCGCTATCCAACTTTGGCGCGCAGTCCTTCGCCCGGGTACAGGCCCGCTACCCCGTGTTCGGGGATTTTGACGGCCTGGTGATATCCGGACGCGAGCTGGTGGTCAAGCCCGCCCCGCACATCTACCGCGCACTGCTCTCGCGCTACGGGCTTACGCCCGCGCGCGCACTGTTTTTTGATGATATACCCGCCAACGTACAGGGCGCGCTGGATGTGGGCATGCAGGCGCGCCTGTACACCGGCCCGAATGATCTGGCAGGGCTGCTGGCTTAATTTCTCACCAAACCCTCATCCGCTTTTAAGCCCCTGCCCCTGGCCAAACGCCGGGGAACAAGGTAGTGTGAAGGCGCCGGGCGCCGCGCCGCAGAAAGGGAGATGCCCTTGGCCAGAACAGTGAAACGGTTCACCCCCAAACTCAGCTTCAAATGGTTCAACCTGGCCTCCCTGTTGGTGGCCGCCGCGGTGCTGTGCGCCGTGGTGCTGGGTAACCAGGGTGTAGCCGGGTTGTTCTCGCGCTGGCGGCAGCTCAACCCGCGGTGGCTACTGGCCGCCGGGGTCTGCATACTGGCCTACTGGCTACTGGAAGCCGTGGCCCTGCACACGCTTACCGGCTGCCTATACAGGGGTGTGCCCTTTCGCAGCACGCTGCGCACGGCCATCATCGGCCAGCTCTACAGCGCGCTGACGCCCTTTTCATCCGGCGGCCAGCCCGTGCAGTTGATCTACATGCAGCGCGACGGGCTGGATACCGGCGGCGCGGGCGCGGTGCTCACGGTCAAATCCATCGCTTACCAGGTGGGGGTCATGCTCTTTGGGCTGGCGGCAGCGCTGGCCAGCTACGCCTACTTTCACGCCCTGGTGCCCGCCTTTCTGCCCGTGACCATCATCGGCTTTGGCGCGAACATGCTGGTGACGGGCGGCATGCTGCTGCTGGCCCTCAACTCGCGCGCCACGCGCAAACTGACCGCAGGGGTGCTGCGGCTGCTGCACGCCCTGCGCATCGTGCGGGATATAAAGAGCGCAACGGAAAAGAGCGAGCGCCAGTTCGCCATTTTTCACGAGGGCACTCGCCGCTACAATCAGCGGCGGGGCGCGCTGTTGGGCGTGATGGGCATCACGGTGTTACAGCTTTTCGCGCTGTATGCCGTGCCCTTTGCCATCTACCGCGCGTTCGGCGGCAGCGACCCGTTGCTGGTACACATTGTGGCCGCGGTGGCCTACGTATCCATGGCCTCGGCCTTCGTGCCCCTGCCCGGCGGCAGCGGCGGGGCGGAGGGCGGCTTTCTGCTGTTCTTCGGCGTGTTCTTCGCGCCGAGCGATCTGCTCATCGCGCTGCTGCTCTGGCGGCTGATCACCTACTACAGCAACATCTTGGTGGGCGCACTCACCATGCTGATATCGCGCAAGCGCCAGCGCGCCTGCGTGCGCCTGCCCCAGTGACCGCGCCGAAGAGGAGGCTGACCGTGGCACACCCGCGCGCGCTCCGCCGGGCTGCCCTGGCCTGTGCGCTGCCGGCGCTGCTTTGGCTGCTTGCGGCCTGCGCGGGGCAAGCGCCCCTGCCCCAGGTGCGGATACAGGCGGAGTTGAAGCCCAACGGAGACCTGGCCGTCACCCAGGAGATCGCCTACGATATCGCGCCCAGCCGGCAAGGGGCGCTCACCCAGGGGCTCACCCACACGCTCTACGCCCAAGGGGATGGCGAAATTGCGGATATCAGCATCACGGCCCGGCTCGCGGATGGCCAGAGCGTGACCTTTGCGCGCGACGACGACGCCGCGCCAGGGGATACGGCCAAATTCTCTCTGCGCGCCGCGGATGGGCGCGCCGTTTTGAGCCTCTACCACCCAATGCCGCGCGCGGGCGGGCGGCAGACGGTGATCTACCGCTACACCCTGCCCGGCCTGGCGCGCCGCTACAGCGACAGCGGCGCGCTGGATTGGGACGCGCTAGGCCCGCAGGGCTGGGATCGCGGCATTGCGGATTTTTCACTGCGCGTGGCGCTGCCCCTGAGCGACCGCGCCAGCGCGCACGTGACCGTGCCGACCGCTCCCCCGCAAGCGCAGTGGGGCCACAGCACGGATGGCCTCGCGCTGAGCGCGCGGAATGTGGCCCCGGGCCAGCGCGTGCGCGCCCAGCTGGATTTCCCCGCGGCGGTGCTGCCCTACCAGCCCTTTACATCCCGCGAGTCGCTGGCTGACCTGCGCGCGGCGCAGGCGGCCAAGCAGGACCGCGCGGCCATCCTGGGCGCGGCGTGGGCAGGGGCATCCCTGCTGGTGCTGGGGGGCCTGCTGCTGTGGCAGCGCGGACGCACCCGGCGCGCGGCCTACAGCGGCAGCCTGCCAAGGGGGCAAGAACCCCTGCTGGGCATCACCGCTCCGGCGGAGCTATCCGCCCTGACGCCCCTTGCCCGCAGCGCAGGCGCGGAGGACATGGTGGCCATGCTGCTGCACCTCATCCACCGCAACCACCTGGCGCTGCTGGCCCCGCCACCCGGCCTGCCCCTGTGCGCGGATACGCTGGATCAGGCCAGGGTGGTGCGCCTGCCCGGCCCCCGCGACACACTGCTGGATGGCGAGTTCTTTCTCATCCACTGGCTGATAGACCTGGTGGGCGACGGCAAATCCGTCTCTCTGGGGCAGATGCGCCGCGCCCCCAGGGCAGGCTTCGGCGCGGATTACCGATCCTGGCGGCGGCTGGTAAACCGGCAAATCGCGCAGCGTCCCTGGTTTGCGGATGTGGATGCCGAGCGCACCGCCCTGGCGCTGCCGGGCTGCACGCTGGTAGCGGGCACCCTGGCCATGGCCCTGCTGGGCGCCGCGCCCTGGGCGTGGCTGGGCTTGCCCGCCGGGGCCGCGCTCGTGGCCTGCGCGCGCCGCCTGCGCCGCCTCGCCCCCGCCGCCCAGCGCGAAACCCTGCGCTGGCAGGGGCTGCGCCAGCAACTGCTGGATGGCCCGCCCCTGCGCGTGGAGACCATAGCCCAGTGGGAGCGCATTCTGCTCTACGCCCAGGCCATGGGCATCGGGCAACAGGCCGCCCAGGCCATGCTGCGCGACGGGCAGCGCGGCAGCCGGGGCATGCCCTGGCCCGACGCGCGCGAGGCGACCTATCTCGCCTGGCCCCTGCTGGAATACGCGGATCGCCTGCCCGAGTGGTTCGCCCTGCTGTGCCAGGCCGTGGCCGCGCCCGCTGTCACCTGGCTGGATCGCGCCCGGCAGCGCCTGCGCGCCCTGCGGCCACCGCACCATTATTTGACGGGGAAGTCAAAATAAAAATCTGGAAATACCTCGTCATTTCGTGTATAATGCCACCATTCGGCAGTGTACGCGCGAAAGCCGCGGGCCTCCATGGCCCGGCGCAAAAGCCGCCGATTGGCCGCCTGTTCGCGGGTCAACCCCTTAGCCCCGTGCGCGGATATGGGATCCATCAGATCAAAACCGCCGCCCATATCCAGCGGCGCGCCGTCCGCATCCGCCAGGGTCAAATCCACCGTACTGCCCCGGCTGTGGCCAGATTTCTTGGCCACGTACCCGGCCTCGAACAGCTTGCTCTTATCCATGCCGGGGTAGTAGGCCGCCTGCATGCGGGTATCCCCCGCGTCTTGGGCCCAGCGCATAAAGTGCGCGACAGCCCGCTGGGGCCTGTACGCATCGTACACCAGCAGGCGCAGGCCCTGGGGCCGCAGGTCATCCGCCACCAGCGCCAGCGCCTCGGCGGCGTCGCGCGTCAGAATGGCCACAGGGGCCTCGTAACCGTCGATTGGCGCGCCCACAAAGTTGTCACTGCCCGCATAGCGTATATCCAGCAGCACGCCAGGCACAATATCCGCCAGGTACACAAAGCCATCGGGCAAAGCCTCTTTCTCCGCCTTCACCGCATCCGCCCCCTGCTCTCTGCCGGTCTGCGCGGGCGCAACCTGCGCTTGAGGGGCGGCCGCGCAGCCCGCGCTCGCCCCCAGCCACAGCGCGGCCCACAGCGACACGCCCAGCATGGCCCATCCACGCGCCACCAGCCCCGCCCCTCTCCCGGGCCGCAGCCCGCCCCATTACCATACATCAAAGGATGGATAATGTCCAGCATGAACAAATGGTTCCCCCGCCTGGCGCTGCTGTGCGCGCTGGGCACAGCCCTGCTGCCCCCAGCCGCCCGCGCGGATGTACCGCAGGAGTTTGTGCCCTCTGCCCTGCGCAGGCAGGTAACCCTGCCGGGTGGTC
>JAITTS010000127.1 GCA_031286995.1 Oscillospiraceae bacterium | reverse complement strand
ACGGCGTCGCAGCCATTCAGCAGCGATTCCGGCGGTTCGGCCAGGCGCCACTCGCAGGGCACGGCATCCAGCTCGTCCAGTTTGCCGTTGAACTGATCCCTGGGCTTGCTGTCGCTCAGCACGGGCAACGCGCCTTGAGCGGCCAGCGCCTTGGCGGCGGCCACGCCGCTGCGCGCCATGCCCACCACCAGCACCCGCTTGTCCTTCCACACAAGTTTACTCACAACAATGCCCCCCTTCCCATACCAGGCCCGGCGCTAGCGCGCCACGCTGAGCAGACTTACCAAGCAGAGCAGCACGGTAACAATGGTGTACATGGCCACGATCTTGCTCTCGGGATTGCCCAGCTTTTCGAAATGATGATGAATAGGCGCCATTTTGAACACGCGCTTGCCGTGGGTCAGCTTGTAGTAACCGATTTGAATAATATCTGACAGGCTGGATATGAGCATGCAGAAAGCGATGAGCGGCAACAGCAACGGCAGGCGCAGCAGCAGCGCCAGCGCCACCACCACCCCCCCCAAGAACATAGAGCCCGTATCGCCCATGAACAGCCTGGCCGGATACACGTTAAAGCGCAAAAAGCCCATGCACGCGCCGGCTACCGCGCACCCCAGCACCGCCAGATTCATCAGTTCGCGCTGATCGTTGCCCTGGGCCGTGCCCGCCGCAAAGAGCGCCAACAGGCCGAATGTGGCCGCATCCACCAGGGCCACGGAACCCAGCAGGCCATCCAGCCCATCCAGTAAATTGGCGCTGTTGGTGGTGCCGACGATGATGAAGATGGCCGCCGGGATGTAGAACCACCCCAGATCCCACTCCGTTTGAAAGAAAGGCACCACGATGCGGGGGCCGACTTGCGGGTGCGCGTAGCAGTAAAAGGCGAAGGCCGCGCCCAGCAGCACCTGGGCCAGCATCTTTTGTTTGGGTGAAAGCCCCTTGTTGTGCTTGCGGCGTATTTTAGACATATCATCCGCAAAGCCTACGCACAGGTTGCCCAGAGCCAGCAGCAGCGCCGCCAGCATCATATCCGTGCGGGGTGCCCAGCCGCCCAAATGCAGCGCCGCCGCCACCGCCACACTGACCAGGCAGATCATCCAGCCGCCCATGGTGGGGGTTCCCTGCTTCTTCTGGTGGCTTTCAGGCGCGTATTCGTACACGTTTTGGCCGAACTTCAGCCTGCGCAGCACTGGCAGCAGCACCGGCCCCACCGCCAAACAGGCGATGAAAGCGATGACGACCGCCCAAATCATCCTTTGCACTGTGCTTCTCCTTTGCCCAAAGATTGAGGTTGTTTACTGGATGTGCAGCAGCTCGCGCACGACCACCTTTTCATCGAAGGGAAACTTGACGCCGTTGATCTCTTGGTAGGTCTCGTGGCCCTTGCCTGCCAGCACCACCACATCTCCCTCCCGGGCGATATCCATGGCGTAACGGATGGCATCCCGGCGGTTTTCGATGACCACGTACTCCCCTTCAGTCTGGCGAATGCCCTCCTCTACGCTGGCGAGAATGGCGAAGGGATCCTCCCGCCGCGGGTTGTCGCTGGTTAAAATGGAAAAATCAGCCAGTTCTCCGCCAATGCGGCCCATCAGCGCCCGCTTGCCCTGATCCCGATCCCCACCGCAGCCGAAGAGGGCAATCAGGCGGCCGCGCGTAAACTCGCGCACGGTGCGCAGGATGTTTTCCAGCGCATCCGGGGAGTGCGAGTAATCCAGTATCATGCGGTAAGGCGTGCGGGTATCCAGCATCTCCACGCGGCCAGGCACCGTGACGACCGATTCCAATCCCTGTTTGATGACGCGCAGGTCTATGCCCAGGATCAGCGCCACCGCGGCGGCAGCCATGGCGTTGTACACATTGAAGGTGCCCGTCAACCGCAGGCGGATGGGCACGCTATCCACATTGCGCAGGTGCAGGGCGAAGGAGACGCCATCCTCAGATATCTCAATATCCCGCGCGTACAGGTCGCAATTCTCGCGGATGCCGAAAGTGATAGCCGGCAGGCTCACCCCTGCCAACACCGTCTTGGATGTCTCCTCATCCGCATTGTAGGCGGCGTTGCGGCTGTCACAGGTCGTAAAGAGCAGGCGCTTGGCCTGCAAATAGGCATCCATTGTACCAAAAAAATCCAAATGATCCTGAGATAGATTGGTGTAGGCCGCGACCTCGAACTGCAGACCAATCAACTTGCGCAAAGCCAGGGCGTGGGCCGATATCTCCATGCTGACCACCTGTACCCCGGCATCCGCCATCTCGCGCAGAGTGCGCTGCAGATCCACCGGATCGGGGGTGGTCAGGTCGCTCTCCAGCGTGCGCTCGCCTATCATGTTGCCGGTAGTGCCCACCAGGCCGCACAGAAAGCCCGCGCGCTCGCAGATGGCCTTGATGAGGTAGGTGGTGGTGGTCTTGCCCTTGGTGCCCGTGACGCCCACCAGCTTCATGCCCTTGGCGGGGTACCCGTAAAACGCGGCGGCCAGGCGCGCCATGGCAACGCGCACATCGCTGACCAGCACCTGACTGGCCGCCACATCCGGCAGCGGGCGCTCGGCAACCAGGGCCACGCAGCCGTTTGCCACGGCCTGCCCCGCAAAAGCGTGGCCGTCAAACTTGCCGCCCGGTATGCAAAAGAACAGACCGCTGTGGCAGGCCTTGCGGGAATCGGTTTGCAGCGCCTCAATGGGCACACCCATATCCCCGCGCGTATCCACCAATTCCGGTAGGTCTTGAATCAACTGTTTCAGCGTCATATCTTACACCTCTGTCACGCTTTATGGCTAGTCTACCCGAAATTCCACTTCCACTGTCGTAGCCGGTGCGGCAAATTCTCCTGCGGCGGGTTTTTGCCGCACCGCGAGACCGGTACCCGTTATGCGCATGATGAAGCCCCGGGCCCGCAGGGTGCGATTGGCCTCTACAATGGATAGGCCGCGCACATCCGGCACGCTCAAAAAATCCTGCGTGGCGGGGGGCTGCGCGCCGTTGACGTAGAGCATCACCAGCGAGCCCACGCTCATACGCGCCCCCGGCAGCGGCATCTGCCCCAGCACCGTGGGCTGCTCGCCATCCGTCAGGTAGGTCAGCCCCTGTTCTCGCAAGGCCCGGGCCGCATCTGCCTGGCTCATCCCCCGCACATCGGGCACCCGCACATCCGGCCTGGCGGTCGTCCCCGGGGCCAGCTGCGGGGCAATGCCGTAGTAGGTGAGCGCATCCTGAATGATCTGCTTGGCAAAGGGCGCCGCGGTGGTACCGCCGTAATCTACCTGCACGCCCGCCTCATCCACCACCACCAGCAGGGCAAAGCGGGGATCATCCGCCGGGGCAAACCCCAGGAAGGAGCCGATGTGCGCATCCCGCACGATCTTGCCATCCCGATAGATTTGTGCGGTGCCTGTTTTGCCGCCCACCCGGTAGCCTGGCAGTGCGGCGTTGCGCCCGCCACCTTCCTCCACCACGCTTTCCAGCAGGGCACGCACCACCGCCGATGTCTCGGGGGATATCGGGGTGGCTACCACCCTGGGCTGCGTGCGCTCCAGCACGGTGCCATCCTGCGCCTGCACCTCCTTAACGATATAGGGGCGCATCAGTTTGCCGCCGTTGACCGCCGCACAGGCGGCAGTGAGCAACTGCAGGGGCGTGACGGCTACGCTTTGGCCGAAACCCACCCGCGCCAGATCCACGTTCTTCAGGTATCGCTGGCCGATCAGAATGCCTTGTCCCTCCCCCGGCAAATCTACGTCTGTGGGCACCCCCAGGCCAAAGGCGCGCAGGTAACGGTAAAACCGCTCCGTCCCCAACCGCATGGCCAGCTCCACAAAGACCGGATTGCAGGAATTTTGCAGCGCCTTCTTCATGCTCTCCGCGCGGTGTGCGCTAGACCAGCACCGGATGGTATCCCCATCCACCTGTATCTTTCCCGAACAGTAGAAGCCCTCTTCCGGGGTGGTGACGCCCGCATCAATGGCCGCTGCGGTGGTAAGTATCTTGAAGGTGGAGCCCGGTTCGTAGACGTCGCTGATCGCGGTGATACGCATCAGGGCCTGCAGAGTCTCGACATCCTGGCGAGGTGGGTCGTTGGGGTCGTAATCCGGCTTGACGGCCATGGCCAGTATCTCGCCCGTGTGCACATCCATCATGATGGCCTGCACCCGCCGGGCCTTGTTCACATCCAGGCATTGACGCAGTGCTTTTTCCATAAAGCTTTGCAGGTTTTGATCTACGGTCAGGCGCAGGTTATCCCCCGGAATGGGGGCGACATACTCGCTTTGCCCGCCCGCAAGCTGCCTGGCCTTGGCATCCACCTCCCCCACGATCTTGCCCGGCTGCCCGGCCAGGTAGGCCTCGTATCGCTGCTCCAGCCCGGATTGCCCCACGCTGTCCACGTTCGTCAAGCCCAGCACTTGGGTCAAAAACGCGCCGTAGGGATACCATCGCCGGGTGTCCTCATCAAAGGTCAATCCCTCCAGAGCCTGCGTTTCCCGGTATGGGGAGCGCTCGCGCAGTGTGCGCAGGGTATCCACGGTCTCCCGTGGCACCTGGCGCTTGAGGATGACTGAGGACTTGCTCGTATCCACCACCTTTTGGGCCACAACCGCCGCATCCAGCTGCAACAGGTCAGCCATAGCCTGGGCGAATGCCTGCGGGTTTTTCACCAGGCGCGGATTGGCGCAGACAATGTAGGCGGTGGTACTCTGCGCCAGCAGCCTGCCGTTGCGGTCGTAGATGGCCCCGCGCCGGGCGGTCACTGTGCCGTTGCGCGTCCACTGCTGGGCGCCGATGCGGGATAGGGTTTCGGACTGCAGCACCTGCAGGCTGAACAGCCGGAGAATCAGGATAAGAAAAAGGAGGCCGAAGCCACCCATCATCCAGATCAGACGCTTTCGTACGGTCATCCCTGGCGATGGCAAGGCGACCCCCTCCTACGTAAAAATTTGGCGCAGAAACTCTCCCAAAGCGTAGAGAAAGCCACTTTGCTCGCTCGCTGCCTGCGCAGCCGGCAGATAATACCCCGCCGGGCGCGTGGCAGGCATGCGCGCCACGCGCACCTGCCCTTCGTTTAAGGGCACCATGCCCAGCTTGTTGACCGCGTAATTGCGCACCAGCTCGCCATCTGTCACCACGGCCAGCTGCACGGCCCAAGTGTCGTTCTCCTCTTGCAGCTGGCGGATCTGCGCGCGCACTTTCTCCAGCTCTTTCTGCCCCGCACTGACGCGAGCGCCTCGGCCCAGCAACGCAAAGCACAGCAGTGCAGTGAACACGAGGAACGAAACATGCAACATGGTGCGCAGTGCCTGCGCACGCGCGCGGCGGGCCGCCGGACGCCGGCGCGCCTGCTGCCGGGTCTCCCGGGGGCGGCGGCTGCCCTGGGTGGTGTGATAGGGAATATCCAGCGCGTTGGAACCGGCCGTGGGATAATGGGTGCGCGAATAACCGGTGCGATACAGCGCCGATGGCATATTCTATTCCCCCTTTCCCCCTGTTAGAACGTAAGCCCGCCCGAAAACGGCTACTTATAAGTCTCGTGCAGGTAATCCAGCAAGGCTTCCCTGCCGTCGAAAGCTTTCTCTTGTTCGCTGTTATACAGGGCGGCATCCCATATCTCCAAATGATCCGTAGCGCCCAAAAAGATGATATCCTTGGTCAGATTAAACTTGATGCGCAATTTGGCGGGCAGCAGCACCCTACCCTGCAAATCCATGCTGTTGCCGGTGTAAGCGCTGCCCAGTATCAGGCGCTTATAGGCGTTGCCCTGCTTATCCATGGGGTGCAAACGCTGCATCCATTGGGTGCTCTTCTCCCACTCCTCATAGGGGTACAGGGCGATGACGTTGCCATCCGGGCTGAGCCCTACGGTGAAGTTTTCGCCCAGTTGATCGCGAAAGGCGGCCGGGATGATGACGCGGCCTTTGCCATCCAGGCTATGATCATAGGAGCCTGCGAAATCGCTCATCCGCCCGATCCACCCCTTTCCACCACTTATGTGATAATTTTTTTCTGTTATTTACTTTATACACCACATCTCTCCACTTTGCAAGGGTGTATGGTAAAAAAACATCAAAAGAAACTGCGAACGAGTTGTTACAAAATTTTCATATTTAAGGTTTGACCGGCACAGGAAATAAAAATGAGAATATATGTTCTCAATTTCAAAAAATCAAATGAGCGCTTTATATTTTCTGATTTCTTTGCGCAAAAATTTTTGAATCTTCCCGGCCACTATAGGCTGTATGCTTTGCTTGAGCGCACACCATTTGTCGTGGTGTCATGCATTTATTTTATTATATAACCATAATATATAGGGTTTGCATAAAAAAAGGCCCTTGCGGGCCGATGGTGCATAATTTCTTAAATTTGGTATCTTTAGGCAATTTCAACTTCGCGCAGAACAAACCCCAGCCCATCGCAGGAGACCTGGTAAAAAGGGATGCCCGCCCACACAGCCGGCGCCGCGTGCTTCAGCCCCGCGCCGTGCAGGTGCCCGTACACCAGGGCCGCCGCGCCATAAGCCTCCAGCAGGGCGGTAAAGCCGGATGGTTCGCCCTTGTCGTTGCAGGGCGGAAAGTGCATCAGCGCCACGGGGGCGACACCCGGGGCAACGCGGGCGGCGGCGCGCAGCGAAAGATCCAGCCGCAGTACCTCGCGGCGGTAGATGCGGGCATCTTCTTCGCTTTGGGGGGGATCCCCGGGGCACACCCAGCCCCGCGTGCCGCAAAATACCCGCCCATCCAGCAGCAGGGCGTCATTCTGCAGGGCATACATGCCCGCGGGCAGGGCCGCGCGCACCTGGGTCAAAGAGCTCCACCAATAATCATGGTTGCCCCGCAGCAGAACCTTGCGCCCCGGCAGGGCGCCGATGGCCAGCAGATCCGGCAGGGCGCCGGCCAGATCCATGGCCCAAGAGATATCCCCCGGCACCAGCACCACATCCCGCGGGGTTACCCGTGCGCGCCAATCGGCGGCGATACGAGTGAAGTGATCCGCCCAGTGCGCGCCGAACACATCCATGGCTTTATCATCCCCGCCGGGCAGGTGCAGGTCTCCGATTGCAAAAATCTTCATCGGTTTTGTGCGAGGCGGGGCTAGGCGTCCTCATCCTCCTCTGCCTCTTCCTCCAGCGTTTCTTCCTCCAGCGCCTCCTGCAGAGAGAGCTCGCGCGATATCTCGCCAAGCTCCCTGGGGGGGATATCCGCCTCCACATCCAGGGTGATCTCATCCATGTGGCTGGCGTTGCCCAACTCCAGCGCGGCTTCATCCGCAGGGCCTGCCTCTTCCTCCTGCACGGCGGTCTCGTTGCTCTTGCCCATCTCTTTTAGGCAGAACAGGCACAGGTCTTTCCCCGGATAGATGGGGTTTTCCCCGCAGACAGAGCAGAGATCAAAGGGATCGTCCTTGATTTCCCCCTTCATCTCGCGCATGCAGACGGTGCAATATTGCTCCCCTTCCTGCATGTAGTTCAGTTCGCAACGCGGGCATTTGATAAATCCCATGCACAGGCCTCCAGTGTTTCAATCATTTTCCATGACAATTCTTTCCCAAATTTGTTGCCATTATATTTCGATAGTGTTACGATTTGGTCGCACCGGTGCTACCAAACGCTGCATCTTTAGGGAGGGAAAAGAAATGACTCACAAACTTGGCAAAGTAGCGCTTCTGTTGGCAGCCTTCACGCTGCTCGCCGCCCCGGCACAGGCAGCCGGGCTGGGCATTACCTCGCAATTCGGGTACGGCAACGTGTGGCCCTACCGCAACCCAAACCCCAACTGCCAGCCGGGGGCGCTGTTGCCCGGCACCCCGGGCAACAGCGGCAACGCACCCGCCCCCACCGCGCCGCCCCAGACACAGCCGCCCGCAACTGACGGACATTATACTATAGGTTCCCCCTCTGCGCAAGAGCGTGAAGAGTGGAATTACATAAATAGTGACCGGCAGCGGCAAGGCCTGCCCGCGCTGCCCCTTGATGCCGCGCTGTGCGCGCTGGCCCGCATCAAATCCCAGGATATGCTGACCAACCGTTACTTCGCCCATACATCGCCTACGCTGGGCAATTCCGCCACGATGCTGCGCACCTACGGTTACAAATTTTCCGCCGTGGGTGAAAACATCGCCAAGTACGGCACAGTGGCCAAGGCCCACGCCGCGCTGATGAACAGCAGTGGGCACCGCACCAACATACTCGGCAGCAATTGGGCCAAGGTGGGCGTGGGCATCGCGCTGGATCAGAACGGTTTTGTGTACATGACGCAGCTATTCGTGCGCTAAGCGCGCGGGACGAGGCCCAGCTAAAAAAGCACCGGTGGTGTACGCCGGTGCTTTTCTGCGCTATCGCCTCTGCGTAACGGCGTGCAGCGCGGCCCTGCCCCAG
>JAITTS010000097.1 GCA_031286995.1 Oscillospiraceae bacterium | reverse complement strand
TATTGTCTTGTTTTCCGGTTCCCAAAGAGCAGCGAAACAAAAGCGCCGACAGTTTCTCCAACCAGTGGCGACAAAGCTGTGACCGCCATCGCGCCGATCCACAAATAGAGGCTGCCCGGCAGAACCGTGACCGAAAGCACAGCCAATACCATGAAAGCAGGCGCAAGAACACTTCTGCGCAGATTATCAAAAATTTTCCATTTTGACAGGACGGACAGCGGATTGGCGATTTTCTCGGTATGGCTGCAATGTATTTTTCGGAATAGCCGTGGGAAAAGCTGCCAATCACCGCGCGTCCAGCGGTGCAGCCTTGCCGCGTAAGCCCGGTAGGCCGCGGGGAAACCATCCACCAGGTTCAAGTCGGTCGCAAGCCCCGTTCTCATATACGAGCCTTCCAACAGATCGTGGCTCAGCACTGTGTTTTCCGGGATCGTATTTTGTAAAACAGTTTGAAAAACACGCAGATCATAGATGCCTTTTCCGGTATAGCTCCCCTCGCCAAACATATCCTGATACACATCGGAAATGGCGCCGGAATAGGGGTCAATGCCGTCCTGCGTGGTGAAGATACGGGAAAACCGTGTCGCGCCGGCGCTTTCAACATCGATATCGATTCTCGGCTGCAACAGGCCGAAGCCTTTGGTAACAATGCCCTTTTTGCGGTCAATCATCGGTCGATTCAGCGGATGCGCCATCGTGCCAATCAGCCGCTTTGCCATGCCCATGGGCAGCAAGGTGTCGCTATCCAAAGTGATGATATATTTGATATGTTCAAAAGACGGCTTTGGCGAAGACGCATGCACAAAACTGGTGCCGGCGTTCCCCAGCGCCAACTCGTTAAATTCCATCAGCGCGCCGCGTTTTCGTTCCCACCCGATCCAGATATGATTGCTTTCATTAAATTGCCGTTCTCGGTGGAAAAAATAAAATTTTTCCGCTTTGCCGGGCGTGTATTTTTCATTCAGCGCCTTAACGCCGCGCATGGCCGCGTCTATGATTCCATCGTCACTTGGCAAATGCGGTTGATCCGCGTCTCGAAAGGCGCCCAAAAGGGCAAAATAGAGGTTGTCGTCCCGGTTGCGCAGATAATGCCCCTCCATGGTTGCCAAGAGCTCTCCGACCCGGTCTTCATCCGGCAGTAGCGTCGGCATTACCACAACGGTGCTGAATCTCTCCGGAATGCCCGTCTTTAATTCCATTTTTGGAAGCAGCACCGGTTTTAACACCCGGCATATCAGGCGGTTTACAAAACGCAGGGCAATTTCCGAAGCCGGTATGGCTACTGCCAGGCCGGACAAAATTCTCCAAGCGACATGGTGCGTCGCTGAAACGTAAACGCCATACCGCATAGCGGCGGAAACCAAAACCGCTGTGGTCAGCAAAACGGAGCCAATATACAAGACCGGCCGCAGCTGGCGATGGGGCGTAGTAACACGGTGTTGTTTTTTACCGCTGATTCTCTTTATCAACAGCGCCAACCCATCGTCAATGAGATAATATCCCACGTGTTCCGTCCGAAAATTGTTTGTGCCCTCTCCCCATGCGGCTGTCGCAAGCGAGATCGCCTCCCGCGCAACATGAATTTCGGAGCAGTGGTGTATCAAGGCCAGTTCCTCTACAGTTTCCCTGTAACGGCTACGTGTGGCAAGATCCATCAGGCAGTAGGTTCCGTGCGGATCCCCCTCTAAAATCTGTTCTACATGACTTGTTGTGCGAAACAGCTCCGACCAATCCAGGGAAGCAAAACGATGCAGGCTCGTCACATAGTTCCCCATGGATACCGTAATGAGCGACTGCGCATTATGCTCCTTTTGCATGATCTCGTCTACGCTTGTTCCCATTCTGGCCAAAAATTCGTTCATACTCGCGATCGCTGCCGCGTGGCTTTGGCCTGACCGCCGCAGGCAGTAACATAAATGCTCCGCAAAAGAAGAATCTACAGTATGATTTGCCGTTTGCAAACCATGTGCAAGCGCCTCCTTGTACCGGACAAGCTTTCCATCTGTAGCGTTTATAAACTCAAGGTAAGCTTTATCTGCCGCCCGCCATGCCAAGTTTGTCTCGCGTACGCGCTCGCATAATTGCCGGATACCGTCAATCACGGCCAGCCTGACCGACAAAGGCATCGCCCTGATCTCTCTTTCAAAGAGGACACTGTGCGACTGATAGGTTTTCAGATAACTGGATAGAGCGGTTTCATCCGGCTGTTCAGCGGTCCGCGCGATCAATTCTGCGGCAATGGCAAAAATTCGTGCGTATCCCTGAAAGGGGCCGGATCGCAAAACAGGCAGGCGGCGGCAGTCTTTCTTGGTTAATTCCCGCCGAAGTATTTTGACCTGCGATTCCACAACATAAAAGTTGTCAAGTAGCCATTCCGCCGCTGCGGGCACTTCCCGCCCCTTTCGGATATCCTCGCCAAGTGCGCTGTAAACAGATAAAATGCAGTCATAGCTATTGTTTAGGCGCGGGAGCGGCCAGCTCATGCGATGGTGTTTCGGCGCCAGAACATGCTCAATCGCGGTTTTGCGCGCATTCGTCTCCAGCTCTTCACTGTAAAAACCCGCGCCCCGATAGGTTGCCCTGCGGTTTCTGGTTGACATCCAAAGAACACATCCCAGCAGTGCCAAAATACCGCTAATCGCCAAAACATATTCTATGGCAATTATCATATACTGATTCATCGGTTTTCAGATCCTTTCATTTTCAGATCCTTTCAAGGTTCTATCAGAAGGCGCACGATTGGCATTTGTCAACTCAGTTTACAATTTTAGTATAACACGCGGACGCCACAATGTCAACCACATTGACAAAAAGGCTTGCTCAGTGTATACTTGCGTTTTAGGAGGTAGGTAAGATGCAGAAAAATGAACATCAAACAGGTCTGGTCATTTTATTGAGTGAAAAATATGGCATGGTGCGGAAAAGATGCGAACAGCTCTGGAACCGTGAGGGGTTTGAGAAAATTTCCGCTTCTGAAAGATATCTGTTATCCCGCATTAGCGGACACGCTTTATCGATTTCTGAAATTGCGCGGTTGGCGAACATCACCCGTCAGGCGGCGCATAAATTTGTCAAGGGGTTGCAAAAAAAAGGGCTGCTGCAAATCGTTGATTCACCGGAAAACAACCGGGACAAACTGGTGCAATTTACGCCGTTGGGCGATCAATGCATGGAGAAATGCCTTAAAATGGAACGCTTGCTTGAGGAAGAAATTTCCGAACAAATCGGCGCCGGAAACATGGATAGGCTCAAAACCCTTTTAAGCGAAAAATGGTTTTTTTAAAGCGCTTCGTGGCGAAGGTGGCGTAATCGCATTGCGTAGCAATGAGCGCGTTGCACTTGCAAAGGGGCTTTTTTGAGTTGGTTGTTTGTACAATTAGCGCGGATATCCAACATACCTCCATACCTTCGCCTGCATGGTCTCTCCGCGCAACGACGCGGTCATCTATGCTGGTTTTTCGGATTCTCCGGACGAATGGCGCGCGTTCCTGAACCCTGTGTGCCGCAAAACGCGCCCATACCGCGACGGCATCCATGTTGGGGAAGACGCTCGCATGCTCTTGCTGCCCCGGCCGGCGGATGTAAACCGGCAAGGCGCAGTCAGAAAGACGCAACAAAAGGGCAATGGCTTATCATTGCCCTTTTCAGATCGCTGGCAAACTGCTCAAACACCTAGGGCGCAACGCTGCCCTCTCCCAAGTTCAGCACTGGCAAGGCGGCATCCCCGCTGACCATGGTGGATGGCCACTGGCCGTTCCAGCCAGACCACTTGACGTACTCAATAAGCGGCGCGGTGATGGATCCCGCCAGCAGTTGATTGGCCTCGGATTCGGCTTGCGCCTTGGCACGGATGGCATAAGCCTCAGCCTCCGCTTGCTTTTGGGCGGCCGAAAGCTCCGCCTCGGCGGTGATCACCCGGCGGCGCGCCTCGGCCTCGGCCACACTTGTCTGCTGGGCCTGCTCCGTCTCCACGCGCAGTTTGGTCTGCTCGGCCACTTGCTTTTCCTCCACGGCGTTGGTGAAGGCATCCGTAAAGTCAATATCTTCCAATGAAATGTTGATGACGTTGATGCCGTAGTGCTCCATTTCGCCGCTGAGCACCGTGCGTACCTGCAGGGAGAGGGTATCCCGCGCGGCGATCAGCTTTTCGGCGGAATACTTAGAAAACACGGCCTTGATGTTCTCCAGCAAGCGGGGCAAAATGAGGGTATTGAAGTAATCCGTACCCACCTCACGCAAGAGCGTCATGGCGGTAGATTTGTTGATGTTAAAATTGACCGATCCCTGGATATCTACTTGCTGAATATCCGAGGAGAATGCCTGGGTGGTAAAGGTGCGCTTCTGTTCACGGTTATCCATCAGGATTATCTTTTGAAAGGGGCTCCTGAAGTGAAAGCCCGCCTCCAGCGTGACACCTTCTACCTTGCCGAATGTGGTCAGGATGCCAGTGTAGCCCGTGGGCACCTGCGTGGTGCAGTTGAGAAAGAGAACAGCCAGCAGCCCCAGTGCCGCCACGGTGAGAATGAGGGGAATGTATTTCTTGCCCATGCGCGCCTCCTTGATGGTATCAATATGTGTACGAGCATATGATACGCCGGCAGACGCCCTCGCGCAAGCAAAAAGCGCCAAAATGTGCGTTTTGGCGTCTGATTTGACGGGCGTGGCCATCTGTGCGATAATAGGCGCAATACCTACCTTGCACAAAAAAGGGGGCATTGCCATGGATCGCTGCGTGGTCGCCATGGATCAAGGCACAACCAGTTCCCGCGCGGTGGTGTTTGATAGCCGGGGTAAAATGTTGGCCCAGCACGGCATTGAGTTTGCGCAGATCTATCCCCAGCCCGGCTGGGTAGAGCACGACCCCCGCGCCATCCTGGATACCCAGCTGGAGAGCCTGCGCCTGGCCGTACGGCAGAGCGGCGTATCCCCCGCGCAGATCGCCGCCGTGGGCCTGACCAACCAGCGGGAGACCACCCTGCTGTGGGATCGGTCCACCGGCCTGCCCGTGCACAACGCCATTGTGTGGCAATGCCGCCGTAGCGCGCCCTATGTAGAAAAACTGCGTGCCATGGGGCTGGATTCGCACATCCGCCAGACCACCGGCCTAATACCGGATGCCTACTTCTCCGCCACCAAGCTCGCCTGGCTGCTTGATACCCTGCATCTGCGCGAAAGGGCACGGGCGGGCGAGCTATGCTTTGGCACAGTGGATACCTGGCTGGCCTGGCACATGGTGGCAGGCCGCCCGCACGTGACGGATGTATCCAACGCCAGCCGCACCATGCTGCTCAACATCCACACCCTGGATTGGGATGACACCCTGCTCGATGCCCTGGATATCCCCAGGGCCGTGCTGCCGCGGGTGGTGGATACTGCAGGCGTGGTGGGCGACCTGGATGCGGCCATCCTAGGCCGCCCTATTCCCTTAGCCGCCATGGCAGGTGACCAGCAGGCCGCCCTGTTCGGCCAAGCCTGCCACAGCCCTGGCATGGTCAAAAACACCTACGGAACGGGTTGCTTTTTGCTGATGCACACGGGCGAACAGCCTGTGACATCCGAAAACGGGCTCCTATCCACCGTGGCCTGGCGCATCGCGGGCAAGACCGCCTACGCGCTGGAGGGCAGCGTGTTTGTGGCCGGGGCCGCGCTGCAGTGGCTACGGGACGAGATGGGGATCATACAGTGCGCGGCGGATAGCGAGGCCCTGGCCTCATCCATACCGGATAATGGAGGCGTGTACCTGGTGCCGGCCTTTACCGGCCTGGGCGCGCCCTACTGGGATATGTACGCCAGAGGCACGCTGCTGGGCCTTACCCGCGGCACGGGCCGGGCCCACGTAGCGCGCGCCGCGCTGGAGGCCATCGCCTACCAATCAGCGGATCTGCTGCGCGCCATGGCGCAGGATTCCGGCGTGCACCCGCCGCAATTGCGCGTGGATGGCGGCGCCAGCGCCAACGGCTTTCTGCTACAGTTTCAGGCGGATATGCTGGGTATCCCCGTGCTGCGCCCCCGCGTCATTGAGACCACGGCGCTGGGTGCGGCCCTGCTGGCCGGGCTGGCTGTGGGCGTATGGCCGGATATGGATGCCTTGGCCGGGGTATGGCAACCAGATGTGCACCTGCCCCCGCGCATGGATGCCGCCCGGCGGCAGGCCAACGCCCACGGTTGGACCAGGGCCGTGGCTCGCAGCAGGGGCTGGATAGAAGGCTGAACGCGCAAGCGCTGCCCGCCCACCGGCTGCGGTTGCTTTTCCATAAAGGCCGTTGGCGCCTGCTTGTTCTTCCGTGCGTTCTCCCAGAGCCATACAAAATCGCAGTCATACCAATCGCAGTTTAAAAACACGCTAAGATCGCAAAGCATTTTTGTTGCTCGCGCAGCAGCGCTACGCTGAATGGACGAGACGGCGCGAGGGGCAGAAAGGCGAGCGAGATTCGTGCGCTTTTAAACGGAGATTCGTATCCGCCCGCACCTATCGCGCGGGTACTGTTTTTTATGTTAAATTTTTTAAAAAATAGGTCTTGTCAAATGCGGAATTTGTGTTACAATACACTATGATGATTATTTTATAACATATATAACAAATCTCGACAATCTTCGACAGAAAGGTAGGTGGCGCAAAAAAATCAGCACGAAAACTGTAATACATGGCACCCTAAACACGCGAAAACAGAAAGGCAGGGAATGAGATGGAACCGATCAAAGTGATCATTGTGGATGACAACGCAGAGCTGCGCAATATGGTGACCAAATACCTGGGGCAGCAGCCGGATGTGGTGGTGGTAGGCCAGGCCGCCAACGGCGAGGAAGCGCTTTACCTGCTGGCCGAAAAGAACCCGGACGTGATGCTGCTGGATATCATCATGCCCAAGATGGATGGTTACACACTGCTGGAGCAAATGGGCCACATCAACCTGCCACAGCTGCCGCACGTGATCGCACTGACCGCTTTGGGGCGCGATGATTTTATCAGCCGCGCGATAGAGCTTGGGGTTAGCTACTACATGGTCAAGCCTTTCGATTTTGCCGTACTGTACCAGCGCGTGCTGGAATTGGCCGGCCGAGGGCAAGCCAAGCCGGATGTGCCCCAAAACATCGGCCTGCCCGCAACCCCCCACTCGCTGGATGAGCGCATTGCCGGACTCTTTCTCACCATCGGCATACCGGCCCACATCAAGGGCTACCAATTTTTGCGCGAGGCGGTAAAAATGGTGATGGAGCACCCGGAGATGATCAACCGCATCACCAAAGAGCTGTATCCCGGCGTGGCCCGCCGCTTTGATACCACATCCAGCAAGGTAGAAAGGGCCATCCGCCACGCCATAGAGGTCGCCTGGAACCGGGGCCGCATTGAGGTGATGAACCAAATCTTCGGGCCCAACGTGTGCTCGCTGAACGATAAGCCCAGCAACGGCGAATTTGTTGCCCTGATGGCCGATAAGCTGACGCTGGAGAGAAGCGCTTAGCGGGTATATCCGTCCCCCTCCCGGCATAGGGTGTACAGGCAAATAGCATCATGGGAGGGGACATCTGGATGGATATGAAGATTCTACGCGAAAGCGTGGAGGCAGAGCGACTGATAGCCTCTGCGCAGGAGCAGGCGGTGGTAGAGGGAGAAGTGGCGCTGCCCGGCAGCATGCGCGACGCCGCCCGCATCCTGCACACAGACGCGCAGATCACCATCGGCGCAGCAGAAACCCAGGTGGATCGCCTGGGCATGGATGGGCAGGTGGTCTTTCACGTGCTCTACACCCAGGGTGACCCCACTCGCATCCAAACGCTGGAGGCCGCGTGCGATTTTTCTCACCAGATGGATTTGCCGGATGTGACGCCCCGCATGCAAGCCGGCCTGACCGGCGAGGTACTGGAGACAACCGCCCAGGCCAGCGGCGGGCGCCTGCTGTTGCGCGCGGTGATTGGTTTAGGTGCACAGGTGCTCAGTGCTATGCCGATATCCGCCGTGCGTGATTTGACCGGGCTGGATGCCCTGCGCACCCGCGCCCAAGATGTAACCCTGTGCCGCACTGTGGGCGAGGGCCAATCTGAGACCCTGCTGCGGGAAGAATACGAGTT
The DNA here is from genome assembly GCA_031286995.1 of Oscillospiraceae bacterium. Lineage (GTDB taxonomy): Bacteria > Bacillota > Clostridia > Christensenellales > Aristaeellaceae > JAITTS01. The sequence goes on along the minus strand of JAITTS010000097.1, from coordinate 52,290 downwards.
GCCCACCGCTTTGGGTGTGGTGGAGACGCTTTACGCCCGCGCCACACCCCAGGTCAGCGATGTGGCGGGGGGCGAAGGCCGGGCCGAGGTGACAGGCAGCGTGCTGCTGGATGTGTACCATGCGGGCAGCCTGCCCGACTTGCCGCTGATCGTCACCCACCACACCATGGATTTTGAGCAGGCGGTAGATCTGGCCGGTATCCAAGGGCAAAGCCTGCAAGCCATACCCATCGTGCGGGATGTGATGGTCAGCTCTATGGATGCGGGGGAAGGGCGGCGCGCCCTGCGCGCGGAGGTGGTGCTGGGCATGCGCGTCACCGCCGCTCAACAAGAGCGGCAGACCCTGCTGATGGATGCTTACACCCTATCCGGACAGGATGTGGCGCTGCAAACCCAGGTGATGCCCCTGCACGCGCAGAACGCTTACGCCGTGGCCCGGGAATCGGGCAAACTGATGATGGTGTTGCCGGAGAAAAGCGCGCCCATCGGCACGGTGCTGGCTGCCTTTGTGCACCCCACCGTGGCCGCACGCGAACGCATCGGCGGCCGTATGACCGTGGAAGGCGCATTGGCTGTTACCGTGCTCTACCTGCCGCAGGAATCCGATCAGCCCACCAGCGTGCAGAAAGAGGAGGCGTTCACCCTCACCTTCCCCTGCAACCTGCCGCAAGATGCCATGCTGGCCCTCACTCCCCTGGAAGTAGAGGCCGTGGGCATCACATCCGACCGGGTAGAGGTGCGCTACCTGATGCAGTTGACCGGCGCGGCGCTCATCACCCAACCCGTGCCCGTGGTGATGGATGCCGCCCTACATCCTCCCGCCGAAACGCGCCCCGGCGGCATGGTGCTCTACTACGCCCAGTCCGGTGAAACTCTGTGGGATGTGGCACATCGTTATCGCGTGGATGAGGCCGCGCTACTGCGCATCAATCCGGGGTTGGAGCAGCCTCGGGCCGACCGCGCCATCCTCGTCTATCAGCGCGGCTAGCGGAGATGTTCTCCCTGCACAAAGGCAGCCCCGGCCGGGGCTGCCTATTTTATTTGCGCTGCCGAAGATAACTGCCCGTCTACTCCACAACGGCCCCCCGACTGGCGGAAGTGACCATCCGCGCATAGCGGGCCAAGTATCCCTTTACCGCGCGGGGCTGAGGCGCCTGCCAAACTTTCTGCCGCTCAGTCAGGGTCTGCGCATCCACCCGCAATTGCAGGCTACCGCCGGGGATATCTATATCGATGATATCCCCCTCTTGCACAAGGGCGATGGGGCCGCCGGATGCCGCCTCCGGCGACACATGTCCCAGGGCCGCTCCGCGCGTGGCGCCGGAGAAGCGACCATCCGTGATGAGCGCGACACTCGTATCCAGGTTCATGCCGCAGATGGCGGATGTAGGCGAGAGCATTTCGCGCATGCCGGGGCCTCCGCGCGGGCCTTCATAGCGGATCACCACCACGTCGCCAGGGCGGATCTGCCCGCCGTAAATGGCCTCAACGGCCTGCTGCTCCCCATCAAACACGCGGGCGGGGCCGCTATGGCGCAGCATATCCGCAGCCACGGCGGATCGCTTGACCACCGCGCCATCCGGGGCCAGGTTACCCCGCAGAATCATCAGCCCGCCGGTGGGCGCATAGGGTTCGTCAAAGGGCCGAATCACCCGCCTGTCGTCGACGCGCGCCCGGGCCGCCTGGGCCTTCAGGGTCTCGCCGGAACAGGTCAGCGCCTCCTCGTTTAACAGGCCGTGGCCCAGCAGTTCGCGCAGCACCGCCTGCACACCCCCGGCCCGGTGCAGATCCTGCACGTGATGGGATCCTGCGGGGGCCAGACGGCACAGATTGGGCACCTTGGCGCCGGCGCGGTTAACGGTATCCAAATCAAAGGCAACCCCAGCCTCGTGGGCTATGGCCGCCAGGTGCAGCACGGAGTTGGTGGAGCAGCCCAGCGCCATATCCAGCGCCAGGGCGTTGGCCACGGCGTCGCGGGTCACCAGCTTATCCGGGGTCAGACCCTCTTGCAGCATGGCTACGGCGCGCATGCCGGTCAGCTTGGCCAGGCGCACCCGGGCTGCATCCACTGCGGGGATGGTGCCGTTGCCGGGCAGCGCCATGCCAAGGGCCTCGGTGAGGCAGTTCATGGAATTGGCGGTGAACATGCCCGCACAAGAGCCGCAGCCGGGGCAGGCGGCGGTCTCTATGGCACTCAACTCCGCCTCGTCTATTCTGCCCGCCTTGTAAGCGCCCACGGCCTCAAACACGCTGTTCAGATCCAACTGCTCACCGCCGCGCTCGCCGGTGAGCATAGGTCCGCCGGATACGAAGATGGCGGGCAGGTTCAGCCGCACCGCGGCCATCAGCATGCCAGGCACGATCTTGTCGCAATTGGGTAAAAAAACCAGGGCATCCAGCGCGTGGGCGCGCGCCATCACCTCACAGCAATCGGCGATAAGCTCGCGCGAGGCCAGCGAGTAGCGCATGCCCTCGTGCCCCATGGCGATGCCGTCGCACACGCCGATGGCGGGCATGAGCACCGGGGTGCCCCCCGCCATGCGCACGCCATCCTTTACGGCCTGGGCCAATGTGCCCAAGTGGGCGTGGCCCGGCACGCATTCCGACGCCGCGCTGATCACCCCGATCAGCGGACGCGCCAATTCCTCATCGGTCAGGCCCAACGCCTTCCACAGCGATCGGTGGGGCGCTTTCTCCGGGCCGGTCTTTACGGCGTCGCTGGGGCGCATGTCTGTGGCCTCCTCGTTCCATATCGGCTTTGCCGGATTGATCCTGCGGCGGGCGGCAAACCATTGCCCGCGCTACTTCATCTTCTCTCCGCCATTGATCCAGGTCATCTTCGCGCGCAGATCCCTGCCCACCCGCTCCAGTTCGGTGTCAGCCTCAATGCGGCGCTTGGCGTTGAAGTAGGCGCGACCGGATTGGTTCTCCACAATCCAATTGCGGGCAAACTTACCCTGCTGTATCTCGGATAGCACGCGCTTCATTTCCCGCTTAGTCTCCTCCGTAATGATGCGCTCGCCGATGGTGTAGTCGCCGTACTCCGCCGTGTCGGATATGGAGTAGCGCATACCCGCAAAGCCGTGGGCGTTCACCAGGTCGATGATCAGCTTCATCTCGTGCACGCACTCAAAGTAGGCGGATTCCGGCTGGTAGCCCGCCTCTACCAGGGTGTCGAATCCGGCCTTCATCAACGCGGTGACGCCGCCGCAGAGCACGGCCTGCTCGCCGAACAGGTCGGTTTCCGTCTCCTCCTTGAAGGTGGTCTTCAAGATGCCCGCGCGCGCGCCGCCGATGCCCGCGGCGTAGGCCAGGGCAATATCCTGCGCGTGACCGGTGGCATCCTGATAGACCGCTATCAGATCCGGCACGCCGCGCCCCTCCAGGTACTGGCTGCGCACGGTATGACCGGGGCCTTTGGGCGCAATCATGATCACATCCACATCGCTGGGGGGCTGTATCTGCCCGAAGTGGATGTTGAAGCCGTGGGCGAATGCCAACGCCATGCCCGGGCGCAGGTGAGGCGCGATATCCTGTTTGTAAAGGGCCGCCTGCTTCTCGTCGTTGATGAGGATCATGATCACATCCGCCTGCTGGGCGGCCTGGGCGGCGGTGGCTACACGCAAGCCATCCGCCTCTGCCTTGGGCCAGGATTTGCTGCCCTCGTACAGGCCCACCACCACCCGCACGCCCGAATCGTGCAGGTTGAGCGCGTGGGCGTGGCCCTGGCTGCCGTAGCCGATGACGGCCACGGTCTTGCTCTTGATGAGGTCTAGGTTGCAATCCTGTTCGTAGAAAAGCTGCGCCATGTGTGTTGCCTCCCTTATGTTGATGTTTATTGAAAACACGGCGGATTGGGTTAAAGCCGCTGCGCGGAGCGAGTGATGTCGCTCTCGCCCCGCTGCAGGGCCACGGTGCCGGTGCGCACCAGCTCTACAATGCCGTAATCCGACAGCAGGCCGATGAGGGCGTTGGCCTTTTCATCTTCACCCGTGATCTCCACAGTCAGGGTGGCGCGGGTCACATCCACGATGCGGGCGCGGAAAATATCCACAATGCGCATCACCGCATCCCGCGTGGCGGCGTCGGCCAGCACCTTCACCAGCACCAACTGGCGCTCCACAGCCTGGCCGGCCTCCAGCACCAGCACCTTCTGCACGCAGATCAGCTTGTATATCTGCTGCACCATCTGATCCACCAAAGCCGCGTCCCCATGCACAGTAACGGTGATGCGCGAAAGATTTTCATCGTGCGTGGGGCCGACGGCCAGGCTGTCGATGTTGAAACCTCTGCGGCTGAACAACCCAGATACGCGCGAAAGCACGCCGGGCTGGTTTTGCACCAAAATGCTGACCGTGTGCCGCCCCATGGCGTCGCTCTTGCGGGGCAGAAAGGCGTTGCGGGTCTCCACATCCTGCCGCTGTGCTTCCAAATCCAGATCCAAATCGTCCATCGTGGGCGGTCCTCCTCTGCGTCAATCCAGACAAAATTCGTTGATGGGGCGGCCGGGGGCCACCATGGGCGTCACCATCTCGTCGATGTGCAGCAGGCACTCCACCAAGCACGGCCTGCCGCCGGCCAGCGCCTGACGAAAGGCGGCCTGAAAATCTGCCAGGGCATCCACCCGCCAGCCCTGTAAGCCGTAGGCGTCGGCCAGCTTCATAAAATCCGGGCCTCTGTCCAGGTCGGTGTTGGAGTAGTGTTTGTCGAAAAACAGGGTCTGCCACTGGCGCACCATGCCCAGGGTGCCATTGTTCATCAGCACGATCACCACAGGGATATCGTAGCGCGCCAGGGTGGATAGCTCCGTCAGGTTCATGCGGAAGGATCCGTCCCCCGTCACCAGGGCCACGGGCCGCTTGGTGGATAGCCGTGCGCCCATGGCCGCGCCCAGGCCAAAGCCCATGGTGCCCAGCCCACCGCTGGTGATGAACTGCCGCGCCCGATTGAAAGGAAAGTGCTGGGCTGTCCACATCTGGTGTTGACCTACATCCGTGGCCACGGTCAGGCTACCGCCGCTCACTCTGTGCATGGCCCGCAGGATGTTGCGGGGTGAGAACCGCTCATCCTCCGGGAAGGTATCCCGCAGGGAGAAAATGCGCTGATTCCACGCAAAGTGCCGCTGCTCACCCAGGCGCTCGTTCAGCAGGCCTACAGCCACGCGCGCATCACCGGTGATGTGCAGCATGGTGTTGATGTTCTTGTTGATCTCGGCTCGGTCGATATCAATGTGGATGATGCGGGCATTGGGCGCGAAGGTCTTGGCGTTGCCCAGGGCCCTATCCGAAAAACGAATGCCCACGGCCAGCAGCAGGTCGCACTCCTGCATGGCGGTATTGGCCGCGTGCGAGCCGTGCATGCCCAGCAGGCCCAGGTAACGGGGCGTGCCCGGGTCGTAAGCGCCCAAACCCATCAGGGATGACACCACGGGCGCATCCATCTTATCCGCCAGTTCTTGCACAGTCAGCGTCGCGCCGGAATTGACCACACCGCCGCCCAGGTACAGCAAGGGCCGTTCGGCCTGCCCTATCAGCGCGGCGGCGCGGGCCAGGTAGGGGGCGACGCGGGCGCGGTACTGATCCAGCTGCTCGCCCTTGGGTCTAAGCTGCAGGGCGGGGTGATCCGGCGGGTAGTCGGGTATCAAGTCCAGCCCTGCGGCGGGGGTGTACTCACAGGCGGTCGTCTGCACATCCTTTGGAATATCCACCAGTACCGGCCCCGGTCGCCCGCTGGATGCGATGAAGAACGCTTCGCGCAGCGTAGAGGCCAGCCTGCGCACATCGCTGACCACGGTGTTATGCTTGGTGACGCTGAGCGTAATGCCGGATATATCCGCCTCTTGAAACGAATCGGTACCGATGAGGGTCTGCGGCACGTTGCCTGTGATGAACACCACGGGCACGCTATCCATGTAAGCGGTGGCAATGGCCGTCACCAGGTTGGTAGCGCCGGGGCCGGATGTGGCCAGGCACACCCCCGGCTTGCCGCTGGCCCTGGCGTAGCCGTCCGCCGCGTGGCCCGCGTGCTGCTCGTGGGATGTGAGGATGTGGCGCAACCTGCCCCGGTACTTGTACAGCGCATCGTACAAGGGCAGCACCTGCCCGCCCGGATAGCCGAACACCGTATCCACGCCCTGTTCCAGCAAGCACTCCATCAAGATATCCGCGCCCGTCAGCGCCATGGGCTTTCCCCCTCCGCATGCCGCCCGCCGGGCGGTCTGATAAAAAAACAGCCTTTCTGCCACCATAGGGCGAAAGTCTGTTCCGCGGTACCACCTATCTTCGCGGCCTAAGCCGCGCACTCTGCGACACGCGGCGCACGAGCGTCGGATGTCCGACCCCTTTTCACGGTGGGGCGCTCCGGCGGGCCTACAGGCGCGTACGCGTTCGACCCGCTGCTCTGGGACGACGTATCGCCAGCCATCACGGAAACTTACAGCCCCGTTTCCTCTCTGCGCTTCCGGCCGGCGAGAGCTTCCCTTCCTCGCAACCATATCAAGTTGTATGGGCGATATATTAGCACGAACCGGCGGGGTTGTCAAGCCCTAAAAAATCGCCCGCACGCCTGTGCCCAACAGCGTCATGATTAAGCACGCGCCCAAATTGCCCAGCACGATGGCCACGGATGCGCGCTTTACATCCATCTCCAGCAGGGTGGCGATGATGCTGCCCGTCCACACCCCTGTGCCGGGCAGGGGCACCGCCACAAACAGGCACAACGCCACCAGGCTGCCAGTCTCCACCTCTTTTGCCTTGCGCACGGCCCGATTCTCTACCCAAGCCGCCGCCTTTTGGGCAATGGGCCAAGGGCGGCTGTACAGCCAACGCAGCATGGGCTTGAGCCGCCACATGATCAGCGGCATGGGGATGCTGGAACACACAAAGGCCAGAATAAAGGCGAAGAGCACCGGCATGCCCAGCAACCGCCCCACCTCTATGGCGTAGCGGCCCTCAAAGGTGGGTACCATGGATAACAGCCCGGTGGTGATAATCTCGCCCAGGTGCTCCGTCCACACAAAGGCCGTTTGGGCGGCCGCTGGGACGGCTGCGGGGCTGGCAGTGGCTTGGGCGAGCAAGGTGAGGGTGTTGTAAAGGCGCATGGGCTTCCTCCTTGGGCGCAAAGGCGCAAAATAGGATGCGAATATGTGCGCGAACCGTTTTACTATACCATGAGGGTACGGCGCTGTCAATCTCGCTATCTGCCCGTGCGTGCGCCACCCTCAAGCAAGAGCTTGCCGTGGGTCTCTATCTCCTCCAGTATCATGCCGATGCCCAAGACCACGCTGGCCACCGGGTCATCGGCCACCCGGCAATCCACCCGCAGTTGATCTGAGAGCAACTTGTCCAACCCGAAGAGCTGCGAACCACCGCCAGTGAGCACGATGCCTCGGTCAAAGATATCCGTCACCAACTCGGGCGGGGTGCGTTCCAGCATGGCCTGCATGCTCTCCACCAGGGTCTGAATGGTCTCATCCATGGCGTCGGCCATCTCCGTAGAGCTTACGGCAATCGTCTTGGGCAGGCCGGTCAGCAGGTTACGACCCGTTACCTCCATGTACAGCACATCCTTGCGGGGTTGCGCCGCGCCGATGTTGATCTTGAGCATCTCTGCCGATCGTTCGCCGATCATCAGATTGTGCTTGCGGCGCAGGTAGCGGATGATGGCCTCGCTCATGCGGTCGCCGGTAGCCTTGGTGGTGGCATCCGACACCACGCAGCGGCCCATGGCCAGTACCGCCAGACCTGTGATGCCTCCGCCGATGTTGACCACCATGGATCCGTAGGCCTTCTGCACATCCAACCCCGCGCCGATGGCCGCGGCCACGGATTCATCGATGAGCTGGGCTTTGCGCGCACCCACGGAGAGGATGGCGTCCACCATAGAGCTCTTCTCCACTTCAGTGACCGCAGCGGGCAGGCTGGCCACCACCCGGGGACGAAACACCATGCGCTTGCCCAGCACCCGGCGCAAAAAGTAGCGCAGCATGCGCTCTGCCGTATCGTAATCCACAATGCTGCCATCAGCCAACGGGCGTATAACCGCAATGTTCGCCGGGGTACGCCCCAGCATCATGTAGGCCTTTTCGCCCCAGGCCAAGGGGTTACGCGTGTTTTTATCGATGGCCACCATGGCCGGCTCGCGCAGCAGGATGCCCTTGTTCTTCATGTAGATCAGCACCGTGGCGGTGCCCAGATCCACACCGATATCGTTTACGCCCAACATCTCTGGTACTTCTCCTCTGTCTGCGTTATGCGTCCGCCGCCCGGCTCTGCCGATACTTGCGGCATGTGGCCTCGCCGCCGCGCAGGTGGCGCTCTGCCTTGTTGCGGGCCAGCACCTGCCTGGCGTGCGCCGCCAAATCCGCATCCAGCTCCGGCAGACGCTCATCCATATCCTTGTGCACGGTGGATTTGGAAACCCGGAATACCTTAGCCGCCTGACGAACCGTGGCCCCAGTCTGAATGATGTGCGCCGCGATCTGCAGCACGCGCGCCTCAATGTAATCCTTCATGGCGCTCCCCCTCCATAGCGTGGCATTTTGTTGCCAGTCTATGCGGGGCGGCCCCAAATCATGGCAAGGTGGCAGGGGCGCGTGCAAATGTTGTACCCTAGCGCAAGGGGACGCCGAAGTAAGCGTCGGCTTGGTCGTCATCAGCGTAGAACACGCGCAAGAGCGTCAGGCCGCGAGCCGGGGCGGTGACCCCCAGATCCAGCCTGTCGCCGCTTGTGAGGGCCCGGGCCACGGCGCCAGGGAGCACTTGCCCCCTGCCCACATCCATCAGTGTGCCCGCAACGATGCGCACCATGTTGTACAGAAAGGCGTTGCCGTGTATTAAAAGCTCTATGTGCGGGCCCTGCTGATAGAGCCGCACGCGATGTACCCGGCGGCGGGTGCTGCCCCCCGCCGCCCCCGCAGCCTGAAAAGCGCGAAAATCGTGCTCGCCCACCAGGGTCAACGCCTCTGAGCGCATGGCATCCATATCCAGGGGCACAGGCACATGGGCGTGGGTCAGCCTGTGCAGGGGCGAGGCATGCCGGGCGTTCCACACGCTGTAGCGGTACAGCTTGCCCGTGGCGTGGAACCGGGCGTGAAAGCCATCCGCCGCCCGGCGGGAATCCGTCACCCGGATGTCATCCGGCAGCATGGTGTTCAGCGCAAAAGCGATCTTTTCCGCCGGGATGCGGCCCGTCATATCAAAGTGCACCACCTGGCCTTCAGCGTGCACACCGCCATCCGTACGGCTGGCGCCGAACACCACGGTGCGGGATCCGCCGAGCAGCTTGCCCAGGGCCTTCTCCAGCTCGCCCTGGATGCTGGGCACCCCCAGCTGTAGCTGAAACCCCGCATAGCGCGTACCGTCGTAAGCCACCACCATGCGGATGCGCCGCTTTGCCCCCTCGCGCTCATCCATACAGGCGACCCTCCAGCGCAATCAGGGCGATCAGCAAAGCCATGCATGCCGCCGCTACCCCATCCAACCGGGTGTAGCGCAGCACCTTCATGCGCGTGCGGTGGGTGCCGCCGCGATAGCAGCGGGCCTCCATGGCCATGGCCAACTCCGCGGCGCGCTGAAAGGCGCTGACGAACAGGGGCACCAGCAGGGGCACCATGGCGCGGGCTCGGCGCAGCAGGTTACCGCTCTCAAAATCCGCACCACGGGCCATTTGGGCCTTCATGATCTTATCGGTCTCCTCCAGCAAGGTGGGGATGAAGCGCAGGGCAATGCTCATCATCATGGCCAGCTCGTGCACCGGGAAGCGCACCGCCCGCAGGGGGGATAGCAGCCGTTCCATGGCATCGGTCAGCGCCACGGGGGATGTGGTGAGCGTCAGCAGGGATGTGCCCATCACCAAGAACACCAGCCGCAGAGAAAAATACAGCGCGGTCAGCACACCCTCCCGCGTCACCCGCAACGCGCCCCAGGTCAGCCACACCGTTTCGCCGGGGGCGAAGAGCACGTTGAGCACGAAGGTGAAAGCCAGGATCATGACCAAGGGCTTGACGCCCTTGAGCAAAAAGCGCACCGAAATGGTCGCCAGACGCGTGGCGCCCAGCAGGAAGGCTGCGGCCAGCGCGTAGCCCACAAAGCCGCGCACCAGAAACACCGCCGCAATGTAGGCGATGGTCAGCACCAGCTTGGTGCGCGGATCCAGCCTGTGCACGCAAGAATCGCCGGGGTGGTACTGCCCCAGGGTGATATCTCTCAGCACGCGCCCACCTCCCCCAGCGCCTGTGCGACAGCAGCGCAGACCTCCTCGGGCAGACAGGCCTCCGGGGGAATGGCAAAGCCACGTGCCCGCAGAGCATCCGCCAGGCGCACAGCCTCCGGCACATCCAGCCCCATGGCGCGCAGCTCTTCACCCCGGGTGAATATCTGCCTGGGCGCGCCATCCATGGCCACGCGGCCCTTATTCATCACCACGATACGGTTCACCAGCCGCGCCACATCCTCCATGCTGTGGGATACCATGATGACTGTGATGGCCTGCTCTGCGTGCAAGCGCTGCACCATGGTCAGAATATCCTCCCTGCCGCGGGGATCCAGCCCGGCGGTGGGTTCATCCAGCACCAACACCTGGGGCTGCATGGCCAGTACGCCAGCGATGGCCACCCGGCGCATCTGCCCGCCGGAAAGCTCGTAGATGGAGCGATCCCCCAGGGCTTGGTAATCAATGCCCACCCACTGGCAGGCCTGCAGCACGCGCGCCTCCACATGCTCTTTATCCAGACCCATGTTGTGGGGGCCAAAGGCGATATCCTTGGCCACGGTCTCATCAAACAGCTGATGCTCGGGATACTGAAACACCAAACCCACCTTGTGGCGGATGGCCCGACGATCCGTGCCCTTGGCAAATACATCCACGCCATCCACCAGCACCCGGCCTGCCGTGGGCCGCAGAAGCCCGTTGAGGTGCTGCACCAGCGTGGATTTACCGCTGCCTGTGTGCCCGATGAGCCCCAAAAACTCACCGTCGCCTACGGTCAGAGAGACATCGTGCACCGCCGTAGCCTGAAAGGGGCTGCCGGGCATGTAGGTATGCGTCAGGTTTTCGATGACAATCGGCATACTTCCTCCACCATTTCCTCCACGGTCAGCACATCCGCCGCCACGGGTACGCCCCGCGCGCGCAACAGGCGCGCCATCTCCGCCATAGGCGGCACATCCAGCTTCAGCGCGCGCATACGTTCCACCTGAGCGAACACCTGCCGGGGGGTGCCGGTCAGGGCCACGCGCCCCGCTTGCAGCACCACCACGCGCTGGGCCACAGCGGCCTCATCCATGGCGTGGGTGATCCACACCACGGTCATGCCGCGCTCCCGGTGCAGCGTACACATGGTATCCAGCACCTCTCGCCTGCCGGATGGATCGAGCATGGCGGTAGCCTCGTCCAAAATCATGATCTCCGGGGCCATGGCCAGCACACCGGCTATGGCCACACGCTGCTTTTGCCCGCCCGAAAGCATGTGCGGCGCGGCCGCGCGATAATCGCTCATCTGCACCGCGGCCAGGGCCGCATCCACCCGCTCGCGTATCTGGGGCGGGGGCACGCCAAGGTTTTCCAGACCGAAGGCCACATCTTCCTCCACGATGGTGGAGACCAACTGATTATCCGGGTTTTGAAACACCATGCCCGCGCGCTGGCGGATATCCCACAGCAGCGCCTCCTGCCGGGTATCCATGCCGCACACGTACACCGCGCCCTGGGTGGGCAAATGCAAGGCATTGAGCAGCTTGGCCAGGGATGACTTGCCGCTGCCGTTGTGCCCCAGCACGGCCACAAATTCTCCTGGTGCGATGGGCAGGGTGACATGGTCGACGGCCGGGGCTGCATCCTCTTGATAGGTGAACACCGCATCCTCCACGCTCACCTTGGGGGATGGGGCACTTTGTTGTATGGTCAAAACCTTTCTCCTATACGCTGTGTTGGGTATCAGCCGAAAGGCCGCGCCCTGCGGGACGCGGCCATACCTCGGCAAAACCTGGCCGCCGCGCGGGCGGGCATGTCGGCAACCTTTAAGCTGTTATTAAACCAGCTCCAAAATCACCATCTCTGCCGCGTCGCCGCGCCGCGGTCCCTTTTTGAGGATACGGGTGTAGCCGCCCGCGCAGCTCTTTTCCGTATTGCGCTTTTTGTACTTGGGGCCGATCTCTTGAAAGAGCTTCTCCACGCAGGGATGTTTCACATCCTTGGTGCGCTCTCTGAACTCGCGCTTGTTCTCATCCGGCTTCTTCTGCTCTTTCACATCGTACAGGTAGGCCATGATCAGCCGCCGGGCATGCAACTTTGACGGGCTGTCGTTGCGCACCGTGATGCTGACGGACTGGCCTTTTTCGTTGTTGTAGGTCTTGGTGGCCTCCACATTGTTGTCGCACTCGCGGATGGCCAGGGTGATCAGCCGTTCTGCGGCGGATCGCACCTCCTTGGCGCGCGCCAGCGTGGTTTCAATGCGACCGTGCCAGATGAGCTGGGTCACCTGGTTGCGCAAAAGCGCCTTGCGCTGATCCGCCGGTCGGCCGAGTTTGCGTTGATAAGCCATAGTTAGGAACCTCCTTCAAACTTGCGGGTACCGGGATCATTCGTCACCGGCGCGCAGGCCCAGCCCCAAGGCGGCGAGCTTTTGCTCTACCTCCTCCAGAGACTTTTTGCCCAGGTTGCGCACCTTCATCATATCCTCTTGATTGCGCTGCACCAACTCGGATACGGTGTTGATGCCGGCGCGCTTAAGGCAGTTGTAGGCGCGCACCGAAAGATCCAGCTCCTCAATGGTCATCTCCAGCACTTTTTCCTTCTTGTCGTCCTCCGGCTCGTTAAAATCCACGGGGATCACGTGCTCCGTCAGATTGATAAAGAGCGTCAGATGTCCGGCAAGTATTTTGGCTGCTACGCTGATGGCCTCATCGGGCATGATGCTACCGTTGGTCCACACCTCAATAATCAGCTTGTCAAAGTCGGTCATCTGGCCGACGCGTGTATCCTCCACCGCGTAGTTGACCCTGCGGATGGGGGTAAAGATGGAATCTACCGGGATCACGCCGATCGGCGCGCTCTGCTGCTTGTTGCGATCCGCAGTCACGTAGCCGCGGCCCTTCTCCAGCGTGATGTGGATGGTGAGGTGCGCATCCTCGTTGAGGGTAGCAATGTGCAAACCGCCGTTGATGATCTCTACCTCGTCGTCGGTGGCGAAATCCGCAGCGGTCAACTCCGCCGGGCCTTCCTTTTCCACGGTAATCTGCTTGATGCCCTCGCAGAACAGGCGCGCGGAAACCTCTTTTAAATTGAGGATGATCTCGGTCACATCCTCTTTGACGCCCGGGATGGCGGAAAACTCATGCTGTATGCCGTCGATGCGCACGCTGGTGACCGACACGCCCGGAAGCGAGGAGAGCAGTACCCGACGCAGTGAGTTGCCCAGAGTGTGGCCGAAGCCGCGCTCCAGGGGCTCTACCACAAACTTGCTGTAGCAACTGTTTTCGCCGACCTTCTCCATCTCCAGCCGCTCAATTCTGGGCTTTTCGATTTCGATCATTCAACAAACCCTCCTCATAATCGATGATCGACGCGGAAAGGCTGCGCGCAGCCTCATCAGCGGGAGTACAACTCGACGATGAGGTGTTCCTCTATCGACAGGTCAATATCCTCGCGGGCGGGCAGCGCGGCGACCGTGCCGGTCAGGTTCTGCGCATCAAAGGTCAGCCACTTGGGGATGATGCGACCGCTGCCCTCGCGCAGGATCTTGAAGTGATCCTGCTCCTGGCTACGGGCGCGCAGGGTGATCACCTCGCCCGTCTTGACCAGGTAGGAGGGGATATCCACCTTTTTACCATCCACCAGGATGTGACCGTGACGCACCACCTGGCGAGCTTGGGGGCGCGAAGCGGCCAGCCCCAAGCGGTAGATCACGTTATCCAGGCGGCGCTCCAGCAGCTGCAGCAGGTTTTCGCCGGTGATGCCCTTCATATTGGTGGCTTTTTCGTAATAGCGGTGGAACTGCGATTCCAGCACGCCGTAAGCGCGGCGGGCCTTTTGCTTCTCGCGCAGTTGCAGGCCGTACTCAGACATTTTACGCTGACGCGCCTGGCCGTGCTGGCCCGGCGGCGTGGGGCGCGCGCCCACCGCGCACTTAGCGGAAAAGCAACGCTCACCCTTGAGGAAGAGCTTCTGCCCCTCCCGGCGGCACAGGCGGCAAACCGAACCCGTATATCTTGCCATTGAGATATCCTCCTTACACCCTTCTGCGCTTGGGCGGACGGCATCCGTTATGCGGGATGGGCGTCACGTCCTTGATCATGTTGACCTCCAGCCCGGCGGCCTGCAGCGAGCGGATCGCCGCCTCGCGCCCGGATCCCGGGCCTTTTACGTACACCTCTACGGTGCGCAGGCCGTACTCCATGGCGGATCGGGCCGCGGTCTCCGCCGCGCTCTGGGCGGCAAAGGGCGTGGATTTTTTGCTGCCCCTAAAGCCCAGGCCGCCCGCGGATGCCCAGGATAGGGCATTGCCCGCAGTATCTGTGATGGTGACGATGGTGTTGTTGAAGGAGGAGCGAATATGCGCCGCGCCGCGCTCCACCAGCTTGCGCTCCCGGCGCTTGCGCGTGGTCTTTTTAAGCTTTTGTTTCGGTGCCATGTGCGATCCCTCCTATCACTTGGCGGCCTTCTTTTTGCCGCTGACAATGCGCTTGGGCCCCTTGCGGGTGCGCGCGTTCTGTTTGGTGTTCTGCCCGCGCACCGGCAAGCCGCGCCGATGGCGCACGCCGCGATAGCAGCCGATCTCCACCATGCGCTTGATGTTCAAAGAAACCTCGCGGCGCAAGTCGCCTTCCACCTTCAGGTTTCGCTCAATGTATTCGCGCAGCTTATTGATTTCTTGCTCCGTCAGATCCTTCACACGGGTATCAGGGCTCATGCCGGTCTGCGCAATAATCTTCTGCGCGGTCTTGAGCCCGATGCCGAAAATGTAGGTCAGACCGATCTCCACCCGCTTTTCCCGCGGCAGATCCACGCCCGAAATACGTGCCATGTTCTACAAGCACCTCCAGCTTTGTTCACGGATTGTTACGACGGGGCGCACGCGAGCGTGCGCTGTATGAAAAGCCGCCCGGAACACAGGCATGGCCTGCGCAGCCGCCCAAGCGATCCTTTCTGCCTGATTGGGGGCCTTAGCCCTGCTTTTGCTTGTGTTTAGGGTTCTCGCAAATGATCATAACGCGCCCCTTGCGCTTGATAATCTTGCACTTTTCACAGATGGGCTTTACCGAAGGCCTAACTTTCATAACGCGATCCTCCTATCGGATAACTATGCTCAACCCTTGCTGCGCCAGGTGATGCGTCCTCTGGTCAAATCGTAGGGAGAGAGCTCGACCGTCACCTTGTCCCCCGGGTAAATGCGGATAAAGTTCATGCGCATCTTGCCGGAGATGTGGGCCATGACGCGGTGCCCGTTTGGCAGATCCACCTGGAATACCGCGTTGGGCAGTACCTCGGATACGACGCCTTCCACCTCAATATTGTCGCTCTTTGCCACGCGTTCACCCTCCCTGCGGCGCTTGCGCCTGTCGATATCCTGCCGCTTCCAGCGCGGCGCGCAACTCGGCGTCTAAAATGGGCACACCTTGGGTTAGTTTCTCCCGCACACTGGTAAAACATTCCGGCTTGGCAACCAAATGCAACACCTTTTTGCGCTTAGGCTTAGCCACCGTGCGCAGCCTGCCGTCGGCCACACGCACATAGCGCTCATCCTCCACCGCCAGCACCACCAGGGCCCGGCCAGCATCTCGCCCCGCCTTGGAGCAGACCACCCGGCCAATCTCTATGGGAAAGGGCTTCACACCGTCGCCCCCTTTCCCTCGTAACCAGGCAGGGTCAGTATCTCCGGCGCGCCCTGCGTAACGACCACCGTGTGCTCATAATGGGCACACAGGCTGCCATCCTCGGTCACCACCGTCCAGCCATCCGGCAGGGTGCGCACCGCCCAGCCGCCCGCCGCGATCATGGGCTCTATGGCCACGGTCATGCCCGCCCGCAATCGCACGCCGTGCCCGGCCTCACCGTAGTTGGGCACCTCGGGATCCTCGTGCAGGGCCCGGCCGATGCCATGCCCGCACAGGGCGCGCACTGCGCTACAGCCGTGGGCCTCTGCAAAGCTTTGCACCGCGTTGCCGATATCCCCAATGCGGTTGCCTTCTCTGGCCTGGGCCATGCCTTCGAAAAAGCTGCGTTCCGTCACCTCTATCAGCCTGGCGGCCTCTTGGGATATTTGGCCGATGCCCACGGTAAAAGCGCTATCCGCGTGCCATCCATCCAATATCAGCCCGCCATCCACACTGAGTATCTGGCCCTCGCGCAGGGGCGTGCCATCCGGTATGCCGTGCACCACCCGGTCATCCACCGATGTGCACAGGCACGCAGGGTAACCCTGGTAGTGCAGAAAGGATGGCACCGCGCCATGCTTGCGGATCAGTTGCTCTGCCAAACGGTCTATCTGCGCGGTGGTGACCCCAGGGCCTATCATGGCCCGCACCTGGGCCAGTACTTGATGCAACAAGGCCCCCGCCGCCCGCATCTTCTGCAGTTGGCCGGGGTTTTTGATGCTGATCATCGACGCGCCCCCAGGGTCTCCAATATGGCGGCGAAGCAGGCATCCGGCGGTTGGTCGCCCGCCACAGTGTGTACCAAGCCGCGGGTGGTGTAATAATCTACCAGGGGCTTGGTTTGGGCATGGTAGACGTTCAAGCGGTTCTGCACAGTCTCCGGTCTGTCGTCCTCACGCAGGATCAGGTCGGCCCCGCAGGCGTCGCAGACCGTCTTGCCGCCCAGGTGGTTGATGTGGTAGGTGGCCCCGCAATCCAGACAGACCCGGCGGCCCGACAACCGCGCCACGAGCGCTTCGTCGTGGATATTGATGTTCACCACCGCATCCAGGGATGCCACCTTCTCCAGTGCCTCCGCTTGGGGCACGGTGCGGGGAAAACCATCCAAAATGTAGCCATCCAGACAATCCGGCTGGGTCAGGCGCTCACGCACAATCTGGATCATCAGTTCATCCGGCACCAGATGTCCTTTATCCACGTAGGCTTTCGCCTCCAAGCCCGTCGTGGTCTCCTCCCGCATGGCCCGGCGGAGAATGTCACCGGTAGAAATTTGGGGAATGCCCAGCACCACGCTCACACGCTGCGCCTGGGTGCCCTTGCCCGCGCCCGGCGGGCCGAGGAATACGATCTTCATTATCTCTCGCGCTCCTTTGCCGCCCGGTTTACAGGAAGCCCTTGTAGTGACGCATCAGCATCTGGGATTCCAACTGACGGGTGGTCTCAATGGCCACGCTGACCGCGATCAGCAGGGATGAAGCCGCAAAGGGCAACGACTGGCCGGAGAGATTGGTCATCAGCGTGGGCAGGGTGGCCAGCACAGCCAAGAACAGCGCGCCAAAGAGCGTCAGCCGGTTGGATACCCGGGCGAGGTACTCGGTGGTGGGCCGCCCCTGGCGTATGCCGGGGATGGTACCGCCGTACTGCTGCATGTTCTTGCTGATATCTGCCGGGTTGAAAGAGATGCTGGTGTAGAAGAAGGTGAAGCCGCCGATCAGCAGCGCCAGCAGCAGCTGGTAGGCGGCGCCGCTCTGGAACTGGCCCCACCACACGGCCACGCCGGATTGAGGCCAGAAAGCCAGGATGGTGCCCGGAAACTGCAGGATGGAGAAAGCGAAGATCAACGGCAGCACGCCGGTGGAATTCACCTTCATCGGGATGTGGGTGGATTGGCCGCCGTACATCTTACGGCCTTGCATGCGCTTGGCATACTGCACAGGCACGCGGCGCTCGCCCATATCCACAAAGGTGACGGCCACGATCATGGCCAAGCCCGCCACCAGAACCAGCAGAAAGATCAGCCAATTCATAGTGCCTGCGAAAAGATTCTGCAGCCCCGACACGCTCCAGGTGAACAGGCGGGATACGATGCCCGTAAAGATCAGCAGCGAGATGCCGTTGCCCACGCCCTCCTCGGTGATGCGTTCGCCGATCCACATGGCCAGGGATGTGCCCGCAGCCATGGCGATGCCGATGATCAGGTAGGAGATAAAGGTGCCATCCGTGCTGGCGCGCATGCTGTAGACCAGCCCCACCGCCTGGATGAAGGCCAGGATGACCGTCAGGTAGCGGCTCCACTGGGCCAACTTTTTACGGCCTTCGTCCCCCTCCTTCTGCATGCGCTCCAGGGCCGGTATGGCCACGGTCAGCAACTGCATGATGATGGAAGAGTTGATGTAGGGGGTGATGCCCATGGCCATGACGGTCATGTTGGAGAGCGACCCGCCGGTCATGGTGTTCATAAACTCCAGCAGGTCAAAGCGCGCCACGCTCTCCTGCACCGCACCTAAATTGATGCCCGGTACGGGCACCACGCCCAGCAAACGATAGATGAGCAGCATGATGAGCGTGTAGAATATCTTCTTGCGCAGATCCGGTATCCGCCATGCATTGCGAAGCGTCTCAAACATGTCAGATCACCTCGGCCTTCCCGCCGGCCGCCTCTATCTTTTGCTTCGCCGATGCGGTGAACTTGACGGCCTTTACTGTCAGCTTCTTGGTCAACTCGCCGCCGCCCAGCACCTTTACGCCATCCAGCGCCTTTTTGATGACGCCCGCCTCAATCAGCGACTGGGCGGTCACCTCTGCGCCGTCGGCAAAGATCTCTAAACGCTCGACATTGATGGTCTCGTACTCGACCGAAAAGATGTTGGTAAAGCCGCGCTTGGGGATGCGGCGCACAAGGGGCATCTGGCCGCCCTCAAACCCGGGGCGCTTGCCGCCGCCGCTGCGGGCCTTAGCGCCCTTGTGCCCCTTACCGGAGGTTTTGCCCAGGCCGGAACCGATACCGCGGCCCAGTCTCTTGGGCGCGGTAGTAGAACCGGGGGCGGGTTTCAGCTCATGCAGTTTCATGGAAAACCTCCTCAGTCTGCGATCTCTTCCACGCGCACCAGGTGCTTCACCCGAAAGATCATGCCGCGGATGGACGGAGTATCCTGATGCACCTTGGTCTGGTGCATTTTGTGAAGACCCAGGGCCTCGACCACCTTGACGTGGTTGGGTTTGCTGGATATGGGGGATTTGACAAGGGTTACGTGCAGCTTCATGGTTCTTCCCTCCTTACCCCAGCATCTCTTCCACGGTCTTGCCGCGCAGCTTGGCGACCTGTTCGGCCGAGCGCAACTGCTTAAGCCCCGCGATGGTGGCCTTGACCATGTTGATGGGGTTGTTGGTGCCAAAGGACTTGGTGCGGATATCCTTGACGCCCACCAGCTCCAGCACGGCGCGGGCAGGGCCGCCCGCGATGACGCCGGTGCCCTCTGGCGCTGGCAGCAGCAGCACCTTGCCGGTGCCGTAGTAACCGGTGGATTCATGGGGGATGGTGGTATTCTTCAGGGGCACGGTGATCAGTTGCTTCTTGGCATCCTCTACCGCCTTGCGGATAGCCTCGGGGATTTCCGTGGCCTTACCCAGGCCACAGCCCACCCGGCCCTTTTCATCACCCACCACCACAAGCGCCGAAAAGCGGAAATTTCTGCCGCCCTTGACAACCTTGGTGACGCGGTTGACCGACACCAGTTTTTCTTTAAACTCGCTAACCTGTTCGTAGCGTTGCATGCGTCCATCCTCCCTCAATCAGAAGTGCAGCCCGGCTTCGCGGGCGCCTGCGGCCACTTCGGCCACACGACCCGTGTACACGTACCCGCCGCGGTCAAAGACCACCTGCTGGATGCCGGCCGCGAGCGCGCGCTCAGCCACAGCCTTGCCCACCAGCTTGGATGCGCCCTTCTTATCCAACTCGCCCAACTGGGTGCGGATGGCCGGATCCAGCGTGGATGCGGAAACCAGCGTACAGCCCCTGGTGTCATCCACCACCTGGGTGTAAATGTGGTTCAAGCTGCGGTACACGCACAGGCGCGGCAACTCGGGCGTGCCGCTGATCTTTTTGCGGACGCGCAGGTGCCTTGCCCTGCGAAGTTTATTGCGATCGTTTGTAGCAAACATATGCGCTCACTCCCTCCTTTACTTTTTGCCTGCCTTGCCTTCCTTGCGGCGTATCACTTCATCTGCGTACTTGATGCCCTTGCCCAGGTAGGGCTCGGGTTTGCGCACAGCGCGGATGTCGGCGGCCAAATTGCCCACCTGTTGCTTGTCGATGCCGCGCACCACGATGCGGGTGGGCGCGGGGGTCTCGAAAATGACAGTATCCGGGGCCTCAAACACCACGGGGTGCGAGTAACCGATGTTGATGGTCAGGGTCTTGCCCTGGGCCTGGGCGCGGTAGCCGGTGCCTACCAGTTCCAGCGTCTTGCTGTAACCGTCTGTGACGCCTACCACCAGGTTGTTCACCAGCGACCTGTACAGCCCATGCATGGATTTATGGGGTTTCGAATCCGTAGGGCGCGTTAGGGTGAGCACGTTGCCATCCTTCTGGATGGCGATATCACGGTTCACCTGCTGCGAAAGGATTCCCTTGGGGCCTTTGACCGTGACGGTATTATCAGCCGACACATCAACCGTAACGCCCGCAGGGATGGTGATCGGAAGCTTTCCGATACGGGACATTGGGTTACACCTCCTCGTGCGCTTCGGTTACCAGATGTAGGCCAGCACTTCGCCGCCAACCTGGTTTTTGCGGGCATCCTTGTCGGTCATGACGCCCTTGGATGTGGAGATAAGCGCCACGCCCAGGCCACCCAGTACCCTGGGAAGCTTGTCGTAGTTGGCGTACACGCGCAGGCCGGGGCGGCTGATGCGCTTGAGGCCCACGATGACGCTCTGCTTGCCCTCCGCATACTTCAGGACGAGCTTAATACTGCCGGCCAAACCGTCGTTAATGAAATCCACACTTTTGATGTAGCCTTCCGCCAACAGAATCTTGGCGATGGCCTTCTTGGTGTTGGATGCGGGGATCACCACGTTGTCGTGCTTGGCGATTTGCGCATTGCGAATGCGTGTAAGCATATCGGCAATGGGGTCGTTTACGAGCATTATGAAACCTCCTTCCGTTGTTGCCGCTTACCAACTGGCCTTGCGGATGCCGGGTATCTGGCCGGCATAGGCCAGCTCTCGAAAGCAGATGCGGCACACCCCGTACTTGCGCAGCACCGAGTGGGGCCGCCCGCACAGGCGGCAACGCGTGTAGGCGCGGGTGGAAAACTTGGCCGGTCTCTGCTGCTTTAAGATCATGCTTGTCTTGGCCATGGCTTGCTTCCTCCTTCAGTCTTGGGGCTACTGTGCAAACGGCATGCCCAGCAGCCGCAGCAGTTCCCGCGATTCCTCATCCGTGGCGGCGGATGTGACGAAGATCATCTCCATGCCGCGGATTTTGACCACCTTGTCGTAATCAATCTCGGGAAAAAGCAGTTGCTCGCGGATGCCCAGGGCGTAGTTGCCGCGGCCATCAAAGGCCTTGGGGGAAACGCCGTGAAAGTCGCGCACGCGTGGCAGGGCGATGTTGAGCAGCTTATCCACAAACAGATACATCCGCTCGCCACGCAGGGTGACCTTGGCCCCTATGTTCATGCCCTGGCGCACCTTAAAGTTTGCCACGGACTTGCGCGCCTTGGTGACGACGGGCTTTTGCCCGGCGATAGCCGTCAGGTCGGCCACAGCGGCCTCAAGCTCCTTGGGGTTGTCCTTGCAGTCGCCCAGGCCCATATTGATGACCACTTTGTGCAGCCTGGGGACCTGGTTGACATTTTGATAACCGAATTTTTGCTTGAGCGCGGGGATTACCTCGGCCGCGTATTTATCCTTCAGCCGTGCTTGCATCGCTTGCGTCCTCCCTCTTAGTTGTCGAAGGACGCGCCGCACCGCTTGCACACGCGAACCTTCGTGCCGTCTTCGAGGATCTTGTAACCCTGCCGGACGGGCCTGCTGCACGAACTGCACAAAAGCAGTACCTTGGATGCGTCGATGGGCGCTTCCTTGTGGATGATACCGCCGGGCGCGCCGGCGTTGCGGGGCTTTTGGTGCTTGGTGACCATGCGCACGCCTTCTACCACGACCCTGCCGGTCTTGGGATAAGCCGAGAGCACCTTGCCCTTCTTGCCCTTATCCGTACCGGAGATGACGACCACTACATCGTCGTGCCGCACGTGCAATTTTTTTGCTGTTGTCATGTCGTCCACCTCCTTACAGCACTTCTGGCGCCAGCGAAACGATCTTCATAAAATCCTTCTCGCGCAGCTCGCGGGCCACCGGCCCAAAGATGCGGGTACCGCGGGGCTGCTTGGCGTCGTTGATGACCACCGCAGCGTTGTCGTCGAAGCGGATGTAAGAACCATCCGGACGGCGGCGTTCCTTGTGGGTGCGCACGATAACGGCCTTGACCACATCGCCTTTCTTTACAACGCCGCCGGGCGTTGCGCTCTTGACCGCGGCGACAATCACGTCGCCAATGGAGCCGGCGCGGCGGAAAGAGCCGCCCAGCACGCGGATGCACATGATCTCTTTCGCGCCGGTGTTGTCGGCCACCTTAAGGCGCGTTTGCGGCTGAATCATAGGGTTTTTCCTCCTTCACGGCGGGCGTTACTTCGCCTTTTCGATGATCTCGACCAGGCGCCAACGCTTGTCACGGCTCAACGGACGGGTTTCCATCACCCGCACGGTGTCGCCAAGGCCGCAGGCGTTCTGTTCGTCATGGGCCTTGAGCTTGGTGGTCTGGTTCATAATCTTGCCATACAGCGGATGGCGCACGCGCGTCTTGATGGCCACGGTGATGGTCTTCTCCATCTTATCGCTGACCACTACGCCCACGCGCGTCTTTCTCATGCCACGATTTTCAGACATTGAAACGGTTGCCTCCCTTTTTTTGTAGCCTATCGGCCTGTCGATCAGGCCTGCGCCTTAAGCTCCAGCTGACGGAGGATGGTCTTGACCCTGGCAATGTCGCGCTTGACGCCGGATATCACCATGGTGTTCTGCAATTGACCTGTGGCGAGCTGGAAACGAAGGGTGAAGAGTTCAGCCTTCAATTCCTTCAACTTTTCCTGCAGCTGCGCCGCATCCAATTCCCTGAACTGATTCGCCTTCATTAACCCTCACCACCCGCTTCGATGTTTTCTTCCTCACGCTTGATAAACTTGGTCTTTAGCGGCAGCTTGTGCTGGGCAAGGCGCAGCGCCTCGCGCGCGGCCTCTTCGGGCACGCCCTTGATCTCAAAGAGTACCCGGCCGGGCTTGACCACAGCCACCCAGTATTCCGGCGAGCCTTTGCCGGAGCCCATGCGGGTCTCGGCGGGCTTTTCTGTAACCGGCTTGTCAGGAAAAATCTTAATCCACACCTGACCGCCGCGTTTGGTGTAACGGGTCAGGGCGATACGAGCGGCTTCTATCTGGTTGGCCGTTACCCAGGCGGGCTCCATGGCTACCAGGCCGTAATCGCCGTAGGCCAAAAAGTTGCCGCGCTGCGCCTTGCCCTTCATGCGGCCGCGAAATACGCGGCGGCGTTTGACTCTTTTAGGCATCAACATGGTTACTTGCCTCCTTCGATCTTGGCGGCCGGGGCCGGGGCCTTTTTGGCCCTGGGCAAAACCTGGCCCTTGTATATCCAAACCTTAACGCCGATACGGCCATAGGTGGTGGCCGCCTCGGCAAACCCGTAGTCGATATTGGCGCGCAGGGTTTGCAGGGGGATGGATCCCTCGTGGTAGCCCTCGGATCGGGCGATATCCGCCCCGCCCAAGCGGCCTGCCACCAGGGTCTTGATGCCCTTGGCCCCGCCCTTCATGGCCCGGCCCAAGCACTGCTTCATGGCCCGGCGAAAGGAAATGCGCTTTTCCAGCTGCTGGGCGATGTTCTCGGCCACCAACTGGGCATCCACCTCAGGGTTCTTGATCTCCAGAATGTTCAGGGAGACTGCCTTGCCGCAGAAGCGCTCTATCTCTTTTTTCAGCAGCTCTACCCCCGCGCCGCCGCGGCCAATGACCACGCCCGGCTTGGCAGTGAAGAGATTGACGGTTATCTTGTTGGCGTTGCGCTCGATATCAATGCGGGAGACGCCCGCCGCGTTCAGACGCTTCTTGAGCATCGTGCGCAGGCGGTAGTCATCTTCCAGATATTGTGCAAAATCCTTCTTGGCCGCGTACCAGCGGGTGCTCCAGTCCTTGATGATGCCCACGCGGGCGCCATGGGGATTGACCTTTTGACCCAATGTATTTCCCTCCTCTGCCTTACTGCTTCTGGTCGAGCACGACGGTAATGTGGCTGGTGCGCTTGAGCATGGGCGACGCGCTGCCCCTTGCGCGGGCCACAAAGCGCTTGAGCGTGGGCCCGGGGTTTGCGTACACTTCGGCCACATATAGGTCGTTTCTATCCAAGCTGAGGTTGTTTTCAGCGTTGGCGATGGCAGAGTTAAGCAGCTTTTCCACAATGGGGGATGCCGCCTTGGGGGTGTACATCAGTATCGCCAGCGCGTCGTTCACCTTTTTACCCCGTATCAGGTCGATAACGATGCGGGCCTTGCGCGGCGAGATGCGGATGTATCGCGCGATGGCGCGGGGCCGCTTATCGCGGTTCTCTTTGCGGGCGGCGGCTTTTTCACGGGTTCTGGTGGCCATGCGTCTTCACACTCCTTTGTCACTTTCGCCCGGAGGCCTTCTCGCCGGCGTGACCTCGGAAGGTGCGCGTGGGGGCGAATTCACCGAGCTTGTGTCCAACCATCTCTTCCACAACGTACACGGGCACGTGCTTGCGGCCATCGTGCACAGCAATGGTGTGCCCCACCATATCCGGGAAGATTGTGGATGCCCTGGACCAGGTCTTGAGCACCGACTTTTTGCCGCTCTGGTTCATTTCCGTGATTTTTTTCAGGAGCCGCTCGCTGACGAAGGGGCCCTTTTTGACCGATCTGCTCATAAGAGGGTTTCTCCTTTCCTGCCGGTGCGAGCTTACTTGCTGCCCCTGCGCTTGACGATCAACCGATTCGAGTACTTCTTGTGCTTGCGGGTCTTGTAGCCCAACGCTGGTTTACCCCAGGGTGTGACGGGGGCGGGCATGCCCACCGGGCTCTTGCCCTCGCCGCCGCCGTGGGGGTGGTCGTTGGGGTTCATCACCACGCCGCGCACGGTGGGGCGAATGCCCATGTGGCGCACGCGGCCCGCCTTGCCCAGTCGCACGTTCTCGTGATCGCGATTGCCTACCGAGCCGATGGTGGCGCAGGCATCCATGGGGATCATGCGCACCTCGCCCGAGGGCAGGCGCACCTGGGCATAAGCGCCCTCCTTGGCCATCAGCTGCGCCGCGTTGCCCGCCGAGCGCACCAGCTGGCCGCCGCGGCCGGGCTTAATCTCTACATTGTGAATGAGCGTGCCCAGGGGGATGAAACGGATGGGCATGGCGTTGCCCGGCATAATATCCGCACCCTCGCCGGATACCACGGTATCCCCGGGCTTCAGGCCATCCGGGGCCAAAATGTAGCGCTTTTCGCCATCCGCGTAGTGCAGCAGGGCGATGAAGGCCGAACGATTGGGATCGTACTCAATGGCCGCTACCTTGGCGGGCACGCCGCCCTTGTCGCGCTTAAAATCAATGATGCGGTACTTGATCTTGTTGCCGCCGCCTTGGTGGCGCACGGTGATGTGGCCGTGGTGGTTGCGGCCCGCGTTCTTCTTTAGATATTCCACCAGCGAACGTTCGGGCTTTTTCTTGGTGACCTCTTCAAACGTCAGCACGGACATAAAGCGTCTGGCCGGCGAGGTCGGCTTGTATACTCGGATCGCCATGTGCTGTTCCTCCCTGCTTTACTGGGCCATGCCCTCGAAGAACTCAATCGCCTTAGAGTCTTTCTTGAGTGTGACGTAGGCTTTCTTCACTTCCGGCGTGCGCCCGCTTGTCTTGCCCTGCCGCTTGATCTTGCCCAGGGTGCGCAGGGTATTCACCTTTTCTACCTTTACGCCAAAGACCTGCTCCAGCGCGGCGCGCACCTCGGTCTTGTTGGCGTGGATATCCACTTCGAATACGTAGCGCTTGCTCTCAAAGCCGTCGTAGGCCTTTTCGGTCAGCACCGGGCGGCGGATGATGTCGTGGGGATCCTTCATTGGGCGTACACCTCCTCCACTAGCTTGACAGCGTCCTGTGTAATGATGAAGGTTTCGTGGCCCAGTATATCCAGGACGTTGATGGTGTTGACATAGGCGGTCTGCAGACCGGGGATGTTCGCGCTGGCGCGCACCACGGTCTCATCCCGCCCGGAGAGCACCAGCAAAGGCTTCTTGGCTGCCAGCTTGGCCAGCACCTCGACCATCAGGCGGGTCTTGGGCGCATCCAGCGCGAGTTTATCCAGCACGATGATCGCGCCATCCTGCGCCTTGCTGGTCAGCACGCCTTTCAGCGCCAGGCGGCGCACCTTGCGGGGCACGTTGATGACGTAGTCCCTGGGCTTGGGTGCGAACGCCACGCCGCCGTGAGTGAACTGGGGCGCGCGGTTGGAGTGGTGCCGGGCGTTGCCCGTACCCTTTTGGCGGTAGATCTTGCGGCCGCCACCCCGCACCTCGCCGCGGGTCTTGGCCGACTGGGTGCCCTGACGCTTGGCGGCCAACTGGCTGCGCACCACCAGGTGAATGGCCGCCCGGTTAATATCCGCGCCGAAAATTTCTTCGGAGAGCGCGATCTCGCCGATCGCGACGCCCTGTTGATTTTTAACAGGTACTGTAGGCATGAACGTTTCCTCCTTCCTGCTTAGGCCTTGGCCTTCACCGCGTTGCGAACCGTCAGGTAGCCGCCGTTGGGGCCGGGCACAGCGCCACGCACCAGCAGCAGGTTGCGATCCGCATCCACGCGAACCACGGTCAGGTTCTGCACGGTCACCTTTTCCACGCCGTAGTGACCGGGCATGTGCTTGTTTTTGAACACGCGGGAAGGAGTGGAGTTGGCACCCATGGAACCGACGCCACGGTGATACTTAGAGCCGTGAGCCATAGGGCCGGTATGCTGATGCCAGCGGTAGATGGCGCCCGTAAAGCCGTGCCCCTTGCTGATGCCGGTAACATCCACCTTTTCGCCCTCGGCGAACACATCCGCCTTGATGACCTGGCCCGGTTCGTAGACTGCGCAGTCCTCCAGCCGAAACTCGCGCAGGCGGCGGGTGGGGGCCACGCCGGCCTTTTGAAAGTGCCCCAGCAAAGGCTTGGTGACCAGCTTCTTTACCCGATACTCGGGGTAGGCATCAAAGCCTACCTGAATGGCCTCATAGCCATCCTTGACGGCGGTCTTTTTTTGCACCACGGTGTTGGGGCCTGCTTCAATCACCGTGACGGGGAGCAACCGCCCGTCCGGCGTAAATACCTGGGTCATGCCCAGTTTTTTGCCAACGATCGCTTTTTTCATGAATGGTCGCACCTCCTGAGGATTGCGGGCGGCGCGCCGCCCTTTCATTGCGGGCGGCAACATGCCGCCCCTGCTGGCGTTACAGCTTGATTTCGATCTCTACACCCGCGGGCAAATCCAACTTCATCATGGCATCCACGGTCTTGGCGGTGGGGTTGTGAATGTCAATCAGGCGCTTGTGCGTGCGCTGCTCGAACTGCTCGCGGGAATCCTTGTACTTGTGGGGGGCCCGCAGGATGGTGATGATCTCCTTCTCGGTGGGCAGCGGGATGGGGCCCGATACCTTGGCGCCGGTGCGCTTGGCGGTCTCCACAATGCGCTCGGCGGATTGGTCGATCAGGTTGTGCTCGTACGCCTTCAACTTGATGCGGATTTTCTGGTTGGCCATGTTCCTTCCTCCTTGTCGTGCCACGTACACCGTGCCGGGTGTGCCCTTCCCTGCTTTGCGCTCCCCTTACGGGGAGCCGGGATGGACGGAACGGCGCGCGGCCTTCGCCCGATTGGCGGGCTGGTCTGCCGCAGTTCCCCGTCCCAAGGCGGCAATCTGCGGCTTCATCCCTATCTATCTGCGCATAAACAGACAGCTTAGGTATTGTACTACAAGCCGCTCCTGGGTGCAAGAGTTTTTTGCATCTTTTTTCGCTTTTTTTGAAAAACAGCGTGGGACTTTGCCAGCCTGCGCGCCAAATTTCGTCCGCCGCGGTGTACCAAGCGCCGGGTGTGTCCGGATTCGGCCTCTAATTCCCTGCGCCGTCCCGCCCGCTACGCCCCCTCATCATGCCGCGGCAACGGTCACTTCACCGCTTTTTACTATATCCTTCCGCTACCCATTTATTCTTTAATCATGTTTGCATTTTAAGTAATGAAGAAATGCGGGATGCCAACCCAAAAAACGCTTTGAATCGGCCGGGTTGCAAACAAAGCGGCACGACGTATAAAAGTTTCTTTGTTTTTTCGACAATCCGGGAAGGATTTTTGTTCTGGCGCGTCATATATTACAAAAGTATGTATTTTGTCACACTTTTTACACATTTGAATCCCGCAACACATTGTCACACCGCATTGCATGTTCTTTTAAAGAAAGGATCTTACTATGAAACGCCGTTTCGCATTGCTGTGCGCCCTCTGCGCGCTGTTGGGCGCGGCCCTGCCCGTTCCCGCTGAAGACCTGGCCCCCGCCTGGACGCAGGTGAAAACCAACCTGCGCGCGGGCGCGGGTACGAATACCCCCGTGCGCAGCGTGCTGCCCGGCGGCGCGCAGGTATCCCTGCTGGGGTGGGAAGGGGATTGGTACATCGTAGCCTACGGCCAGACCACGGGCTATATCCGGCAGGATTTGCTGCTGACCGGCCAGCAAGGCGCGCCCGCGCCACCCGCCTCATCCTCGCCCGCATCCACCGCCCGCACCCTGCGCTACGGCGCAAAGGGGGACGATGTACTGGCCCTGCAGCAACGGTTGGTGGCTCTAGGCTACGGCCCCCTGAACCCTACGGGCAGTTACATGACCAACACCGTGGCCTGCGTCAAGGCCTTTCAGCGGACCAACCGACTCGGCGCGGACGGCATTGCCGGGCCTAAGACGCTGGCCGCGCTGTACGCAGAGACCGGCGTGCCGGCAACGACGCCTCCTCCCGCCGCATCCGGCGGCGATGCGCAGACAAGCGCCCTGCTACGCAGCGGCTCCGCCGGGGATGCGGTGCGCGCGCTGCAGCTGCGCCTGAAGGAACTGGGATACTTTACCGCCACGGCCACGGGCACCTACGCATCCCTGACCGCGGCGGCGGTGCGGGCCTTTCAGCGGGCAAATGGGCTGCTGGCCGACGGCATTGCCGGGCCCAAGACCCTGACCGCGCTCTATGGCCAAGCCGCGTCCTCGCCCGGCACACAGCCCCCAGATTCAGCCGCACCCACGGCCACGCCCCGTCCGGCATCGACGCCCCGCCCCGGCTACCCCACGCTGCGCAAGGGGAGCACAGGCGAAGATGTGCGCGCGCTGCAGCAGGCTCTGAAGGATTTGGGCTACTACACCGGCAGTGTCAATGGCAACTACGACAGCGCCACGGCGGATGCGGTGCGCGCCTTTCAGCAAAACAATGACACCGGTGTGGATGGTGTGGCAGGCCCGGCAACGCTGCGCATATTATATGAAGGTACCCCCTTAGTCGCATCCCAGAAGCCCACGCCACGGCCCACGCTGACCCCCGGTGCGGGAGAGATGGATGGCCCCGATCCCAGCCAAGTAGAGCTTGCCCACTGGTTCAACGACGTAAAAAAGAGCTACAAGGCCGGCCAAAACTACACCGTGTACGACCCGGCCAGCGGTCTGGGCTGGGGCCTGCGCTTCTATGCCATGGGCAACCACGCGGATAGTGAACCCAGAACCCGCCAGGATACGGAGATTATGTACGCGGCCTTCGGCTACGCCACCACCTGGAATCCCAAGCCCGTGTTCGCCCGCATGCCGGACGGGCGGTGGATACTGGCCACCATGCACAACACGCCCCACCTTTCCGGTTCCATCCAAGATAACGGCTTTGACGGTCACCTGTGCGTGCACTTCTACCGGGATATGGATGAGGTGATCAAGAATGATCCCAACTACGGCGTGCAGAATCAGAATGTTTTGCGGGCCTACTGGGAAAAAATGCGTTGAGCGAATCCCTCGTTGACACCCAACGGCACGCGCGCTATAATGAACGCCGATATCCCATATTCTTCGTACCCTCCACCGCATTATTATTGTACATGGATGAGCCCCGGAGGCAGAGCATGCGCATCATCATCGTTGGGGACGGCAAAGTAGGTTACACCCTGGCGGAACAGCTATCGAAAGAAAAGCACGATGTCGTGATCGTGGATAAAAACGAGGCGGCCTTGGCCCGTGCCGATGCCGCGCTGGATGTGCTGTGCGTGCACGGCAACGGCGCCAGCATTCCCACGCTGCGCGAGGCGGGGGCCGGCCACTGCGACCTGCTGATCGCCGCCACCACCAACGACGAAATGAACATGATCTGCTGCCTGCTGGGCCGTCGGCTGGGCGCCAAGCACACCGTAGCCCGCATACGCGACCCCGAGTACGAGCAGGAACTGGCTGTCTTAAAAGCGGAGCTGGATCTGAACCTGGTGATCAACCCGGAGCGCGCCGCGGCCGAGGAGATCGCCCGCCTCTTGCGCGTGCAGGATGCCAACACGGTGGAGAGCTTTGCCCATGGCCGGGTAGAGATTCTCTCCTTCCGCGTGCAGCCCGATGATCCCGTGGTCGGCAAGCCCTTGGCGCAGCTGACGCCCCGCATCCCGGTAGACGTGCTTTTTTGCGCCATGGAGCGCGCGGGTGTGGTCTCCATCCCCGACGGCGCCACATCTTTTCTGCCGGGGGATACGGTGTACATCGTGGGGCCTCCGGCGATGGGCAACGCCTTTTTCCGCTATCTGGGCCGCTCGACGGAAAAGGTGCGCTCGGTCATCATCATCGGCGGCGGGCGCATCACCCGCTACCTGACTCGCCTGCTGGATCCCTACGGTATGTCCGTCAAGATCATTGAGTTGAATCCAGCCGTGGCCGACGCGCTAGGCGGCGAATTCTCCGACGCGCTGGTGATTCGCGGCGACGGCACGGAGCAGGATTTGCTGCTGAACGAAGGGCTGGAGCAGGCCGATGCCTTTGTCGCCCTGACCGACCGGGATGAGGAAAACCTGATGGCCGCCCTGTTTGCTCATCAGCGCCGGGTGCCCCGCGTCATCACCAAGATCAACCGCATGAACTATAGCGACATCATCCACACCATGGGCATAGACTGCGTGATCACCCCCAAGATGATCGCCGCCAACTCCATTGAACGCTACGTGCGCGCGCTGAGCAATTCCGAAGGTTCCGCCATGGAGACCCTGTACCGCATTCTGGGCGGCAAGGCGGAGGCCATGGAATTTGGGGTAAGCCCGCTCTCGCGCCTGCACGGCCAGCCCCTGCGCGCGCTGCCGCTGAAAAAGGGCGTGCTCATCGCCGCGCTGGCCAGGGGAGACCGCATCCTCATCCCCCGGGGCGACACCGTCATACAGCCCGGCGACCACGTGATCGTCATCGCCTGCGGATTGACTGTGATGGATTTGAATGATCTGCTGGAAGGCAAGGGCTAGACATGAACTACAAATTGATCATGCGTCTGCTGGGCGCCGTACTGTGGTACGAGGGCCTGATGATGTTGCCGTCCCTGGGCGTGGCCCTGTACTACGGCGAGGGGGATGCCACGGCCTTCGCGCTCTCCATCGGTATCCTGCTGGCAGCGGGGCGCGCGCTACGGCGGCTGACCCCCCGCAACCGGCCCATGCAACCCCGCGAGGGTTTTGCCGCCGTGGCCATCATCTGGTTGTTCATATCCGCCTTTGGGGCGCTCCCCTTCGTGCTCAGCGGGGCCATCCCCAACTGCGTGGATGCGCTGTTTGAATGCGCATCCGGCTTCACCACCACGGGCAGCACCCTGGTGGCGAATGTGGAGGCCCTGCCCCACGGCATTCTGTTCTGGCGCAGCTTCACCCACTTGCTCGGCGGCATGGGCGTGCTGGTGCTGGCCATGGCGCTGATGCCCACCATGGGCGCAGGCACCGTGTACTTGCTGAAAGCCGAAAGCCCCGGCCCCACCCCCGGCAAGCTACTGCCCAAGCTGGGGGCTACGGCCAAGGTGCTCTATCTCATCTACATCCTCATGACCGTATTGCTGACGGTGTTGCTGCGCCTGGCGGGCATGCCCCTGTTTGACGCGGCCATACACGCCATGGGCACAGCGGGCACCGGCGGGTTCTCCAACCGCAATCTCTCCGTAGGCGCTTACGCCAACCCCATGGCGGAATGGATCATCGCCGCCTTTATGCTGCTGTTCGGCATCAACTTTACGCTGTACTTCTATCTGTTTGTGCAGCGGGATATCCGCCGCGCTGCGAAAAATGAAGAGTTCGGCCTGTACCTGGTGGTTATCGGCCTGGCCACAGGCATCATCGCGCTGCTGGTGTGGGGGCAGCACGGCCCCGTGACATCCCTGCGCCACGCCTTCTTCCAGGTTACATCCATCATCTCCACATCCGGGTTCACCACTGTCAACTTTGATCTGTGGCCCGAACTGGCCCGGTGCCTGCTGCTGTGTCTGATGGCCCTGGGGGCCTGTGCCGGCTCCACGGGCGGCGGGCTGAAGGTGGTGCGCCTGCTGCTACTGGGCAAGGGCATGTTCCGTGCCACGGGCCGCATCATCCACCCGCGCATGGTGCGCCCCGTCAAGATGGATGGCAAGACCCTCAGCGACGAGGTGGTGCACACTGTGCTCGTGTTCACCGTCGGCTTTATCGGGCTGGTGGTGCTGGGCACGCTGATCCTCGCACTGGATGACTTTGACTTTTTAACCACCTTCTCTGCCGCCCTCACCGCCATGGGCAACGTGGGGCCCGGCTTGGGCCTGGTAGGTCCCATGGGCAACTTTGCAGCTTTTTCGCCCTTGAGCAAGCTGACCCTGGCACTGCTGATGATCATCGGGCGGCTGGAGATCTTCCCCGTTCTGCTGCTCTTCTCCCGCGAGACCTGGCGCAAAACAGCTTGAAAAAACGGAGGGAAACGCCGGGGCGACCGCGCCCTGCGTCAAACCATCCACAAAGGAGGGCCCCATGGAACCTGCCGCCAACCCTACCCTGGCCGCTCTGTTCGCCACCCACGCCCTGCGCCTGTGCCCCGAGGGCCAGCCGTTTTGGTACACATCCGGCAGGCTGGGGCCTTTTTACATCAACACCCACTTTCTCTTTGGCGGCGAGCCGGCGGCCGCGAATTTGCTCGATGCCATAGAGCAGCAGGCCACGGCGGATCGGCTGGCTCTGCCCCGCATCATCGGTGCGCGCATTGCGGCGCACACAGCGCAGGATACGGCCTTTGCCGGGGTCATCGCGCGCCTGGCGGAGGCCGCCCGGGGGCTGAATTTTGACTTTGTATCCGGCGGCGAGCGGCGGGATTTTTTTTTCTCTCTCCCCGTAGCCCGGATTTTGGGCGTGCCCCATCTGTGCATCTTTAAAGATCTGGACGCCGTGTACACCCCGGCGGATGGCGGCCCCAGCGTGCCCGCGGAGGCAGCCAGCCTTTCCGGCAGACGCGCCCTGCACGTGGCAGATTTGGTGACAGAGGCATCCAGCTACACCCGAGCCTGGCTGCCCGCGCTCGCCGCGCTGGGGGTTACCATGACCGCCACGCTGGCCGTGGTGGATAGAGACCAGGGTGGACGCGAGATACTAGCCAAACAGGGCGTGCCCCTGACAGCCCTGGTGCGGGTGGATGCGGCCATGCTGCGCGTCGCCCAGGCCCAAGGCCTGCTGACAGAGGCCCAATACGGCATGGTGCTGGCCTTTTTACGGGATCCGGATGCCTTTGTGTGCGATTTCTTGCGGGATCATCCGGATTTTCTGGCCCAACAGATCGCTCTGGGGGGCAAGGCGGAAGAACGGGCGCGGCGCTGCATGGCGCTCGGTTTGGGCGGGCGCCGCCCGCAAGCATCCCCCGGCTAAGCCTTGAGAGCAACGCAGACGCTTGCCCGCGAAGGCGCCTGTTGTCCCAAACCGGGACGGAACGGTGAGCTGTGCGAGACAAGGCCGCATCGGCGCACCGGCAGAACCAGGCCTGCCAAGCAGCGCCCAGATAAGCCCAAAGCGCAAAGGGCTGCATCTTTGCCAGGCTTTTTTTGACGGATTTGAATGCACACTATGCGCATAAAAAAAGTGCGCTCCGATTGAGGACGCGCACGCAGTGCAGTAGGCTAAAACGCCCCCGTCGCGCATAGATTGTGGTGAACGGATGCTTTGTCTGCCCTGTGGAAAACTTTTTTATCCTGGCCAAAAAAAGACCATGGCCGTGTGGAAAAGCCTTGATATTGGCGTGCATCCTCACCTTTTTCTGTGGAAAACTATGTTGAATTGTGGAAAATTATATTCGATGAACAAAGCAAACTGTAGAATGAATACCGCGATGATTTGACAAGCATCATCCGGGGATGAATATGCAGCGCAGGGACAACGGCTGATCAAAAGCCCCCCGAAATATGGGCGCTCAGCTTCCGTCTATGCATAATACACCCCCAAAAACCGGCTGCATATGCAAGGATGAATCGTCAAAAAAACGGTGAAGCGCGGCGCGGGAGGGAAGCGTATGGAGGGCACCCGCCGGGGTTGGCGCAAGGCGTTGGGCCTATGCTCGGCAGCTTGCTGCGCCGCCGCGCTGGCGCTTGTAGCCTGGGGCAATCTGCGCGCCCGTCCGGCGCAGCCCGCACCCGCGCCGCCCGCAGGCCCTCTATCCGGCCGCGTGGTGGCAGTGGATGCGGGCCACGGCGGCTACGACGGCGGCGCGGTGGGTGGAGCCACCCGCGTGCTGGAAAAGGATTTGAATCTGGATGTGGCCTTGCGCCTGCGGGATCTGCTGACGGCCCAGGGCGCGCAGGTGCTGCTGACCCGCGACGGGGACTACGCCCTGTGCGACGAAGATCCGCTCATCCGCAAAAAATTACAGGATATGCAGCGCCGGGCTGCCCTGGTCGCATCCGGTGGGGCGGAACTGCTGCTGAGCATCCACATGAACGAGTACGCGGATAGGCGGCAATCCGGCCCACAGGTATTCCATCGGCCTCGCTGCCCGGCGGGCAGGCTGCTGGCCGAAACCCTGCAGCAGTGCATGAACGACACCCTGCAGCCATCCCGGGCCCGCACCGTACAGGCCGGGGATTACTACGTACTGACCCTGGGTCTGCCCGCCGCCCTGGTTGAGTGCGGTTTTTTATCCAACCGCGCCGAGGAGGCACTGCTGCAATCCGCCGATTACCGTCAGCGCATAGCCCAGAGTGTGTGCGAAGGCGTGCTGGCGTGGTTCGCGCTGGATGAGCGGCCCCAGGCGCTGGCTGCACAGCAGCGCTAGCGGGCAATCCCGCGCCCACCTCTGAACGGGGATTTTGCGTGCGCAAGGGGACTACGCGCGGGGCCGAAACTTTCCGCATCACTGAAAACAGCAAAACCCCTGGCGTGCGAAGGAGACGGTTGCCCGTGCCGCGCTGCAGGCGCGGGCACTCTCCCTGCCGCTGCGCCGTCGCCCCGCCGCCCGGTTCTGCTGGACAGAACGCGCGTTGTTTGCTATAATCACAGCGTTTCAAGGCGATTTTTGCCTGGCGTGGCCCGGCACATGAGGAGACTTGCGGTTGGAAGGACAAGCCCCCGCGCCCACGGGCGCCCTGCTCACCCCCATGGATGCCCAGGCGGCCTGGGCGCTCAACCCTCTCCAGTTGGCCTACGTGGGGGATACCGTGCACGATCTGTTCGTGCGCACCCATCTGCTGGGGCTTGGTTACGCAGTGGGCGGTCTGCACAAGCGGGCGGTGACCCTGGTTTGCGCGGCGGCGCAGGCGCGCTGGGCGCAGTATGTGGCGCCCCTGCTGACCGACAGAGAGCGCGAACTCATCCGCCGGGGCCGCAACGCCCACCCGCACCACAGCGTGCCCAAGCGCGCCGACCCGGCGGATTACCAACTGGCCACCGGGCTTGAGGCCCTGTGGGGCTACCTGTACCTGGTAGGCGAGCATGAGCGGCTGGCGCAGTTGCTGCGCGCGGGCCTACGCGCCATGGAAACAGAAACGCGGGCGAAGGGAGAAGGCTGAGCGTGGCGGAAAAGACACTGCGGGTGACACTGATACGCGCCACCGCGGAAGCGGACGCGCTGGCCGCCCTGGGCGCGCGGGCGTGCTACAGCGCGGATGACCTGGAGGCGTTGCAGGCGCGGGTAGCGGGTGAGGATCAGGCGGGTTTTCTGGATCGGGTGATGCACAGCGGGCACGCTTCCGTAGCGGAGCACGCGGTGTTCACCTTCGGCGTAGAGGGCGTCTCGCGGGTGCTGCTGGCGCAGTTGACCAGGCACCGCATCGCCAGTTTCAGCGTGCAATCCCAGCGTTACGTGGCGCTGGATGGCGCGGTAGGCTTCGACTACGTGGTGCCGCCTGCCATCGCCGGGCTGGGGTCTCAGGCTGTGCAGGATTATCACAGCCAGATGGCGCAGATGAACGCCTGGTATGCGGCCTGGCGGCAGCGGCTGGGCGGCGCGGGCGAGGCTGCCAACGAGGACGCGCGCTTTGTGTTGCCAGGCGCGTGCTGCACCCGCTTGCTGTTGACCATGAACGCGCGGGAGTTGCTGCACTTTTTTGCCTTGCGCTGCTGCAGCCGTGCCCAGTGGGAGATACGCGCCCTGGCCCGGCAGATGCTGCGCCTGGCCTTTGCGGCGGCCCCGGCGCTCTTTGCGCAGGCGGGGCCTGGGTGCGTGGCCTCGGGCTGCCCGGAGGGAGCCAAGACCTGTGGCCAAGCCGCGCGCGTGCGCGAGGATATCGCCCGGCTAAAGACAGGCCGGATGGACGGCGAGACGGAATAATCAGTGCGGCACAAGCCGCAGAGGGAGACCCCTATGGCCAACAATCGCAAAAACAGCGGCAAAGGCGCCGGCGGTACCGGCGGCGGCAGATGGTACAATCAGGATAGGCCCCACGCGGCCTGGCGGCAGCAAGGGGATGCGCAGCATCCCTACAAGCCAAGGAGAAAGGATGGGCCGCAGGCGGATGCTCCGGCCTATGGCAGAGCCCCGGTCTCGCGCACAATGGAGACGCCCGCGCAATCGCGCCCACCGGAGACGGCCGAGCGCGCAGGAACCATGGGGAAGGCCCCCCGCCCCTACGGGCCGCCGCGCCAACGGGGAGAATGGGTGCCCGCCCCCCGCGCGCAGCGAGCGCCCGCGCAAAGATTTCCCTCTGGCAGAACAGACCACTCCGAAACCCCGGCCCATCAACCCTGGCCGAAGAGGGCCGCTTTCGAGAGCGTATCGCCCAGACCAGCTGTCCCCGTCCCGCCGGATGAAGATTTGCCCCGCGAAAACATGCTGGCAGGGCGCAATCCCATCCGGGAGGCGCTGAAAGCCGGGCGCGACATGGAAAAGTTGCTGGTGGCCCGGGGGGATTTGAGCGGATCCGCCAGAGAAATCATCGCCATGGCCAGAGAGCGCCGCGTGGTGGTGCAGCAGGTGGATAGGGCCAGGCTGGATATGCTCTCCCCCGGTCATCAGGGCATGGTGGCGTTCGCATCCGCTTACCGCTACGCCACGGTGGATGACATGCTGGCCTTGGCCGAACAGCGGGGCGAACCGCCCTTTTTGGTCATTCTGGATGGCGTGACGGATCCGCACAACCTGGGCGCTGTCATCCGCACAGCGGAGTGCGTGGGCGCCCACGGCATCATCGTGCCCGAGCGCCGGGCCGTGGGCCTGACCCCCGCGGCGGTCAAAGCATCCGCCGGGGCAGTGGAATACGTGAAGGTGGCGCGCGCGGGCAACATCCCCCGCCTCATTGAGCAATTGCAGGTACGCGGCGTCTGGGTGTACGCCGCCCACACGGCGGGCGAGCCGTACGACGGCTGCGACCTATCCGGCCCCATGGCGTTGGTCATCGGCGCGGAGGGCGAAGGTGTATCCCGCCTGGTACTGGAAAAGTGCGACCGCCGCCTGGCCATTCCGCTGGCAGGGCGCATTGACTCGCTCAACGCTTCGGTGGCGGCGGGGGTGCTGCTCTACCAAGTACTGCGCAGCCGCAGGCAAGCCCGCCCATAGACCCCTCCCTCTCCTTGCCCTCCATCCCTCCCCGTGAGGGAAAACGGAAACGAGTTGACAAAGGGACAGCGCGCTGTTGCGGCGAAAGCAGGAAAAACCGGATCGCTTCGCCGCGGTGAACACGCGATAAAAAAGCTGGGAAGGGGAGAACGGCGTGCAGCGGTATCGGGACATGCCCGACGAGGATGTGGCCTTGAGCGCGCAGGAAGGCGACGACCGGGCCGCGGAGTTTTTGCTAAACAAGTATAAAAACTTTGTGCGTTCCAAGGCTCGCTCTTACTTCCTGATCGGCGCGGATCACGAGGATATTGTGCAGGAGGGGATGATCGGCCTCTTCAAGGCCATCCGGGATTATCAGCTGGAGCGATCCTCCTTCCGCGCCTTTGCGGAGCTATGCATCACCCGTCAGATCATCACCGCCATCAAGACCGCCACGCGGCAAAAGCACATCCCCCTCAACTCCTACGTATCCCTCAACAAGCCTATCTATGATGAAGAATCCGACCGCACCCTGCTGGATGTGATCACCGAGGGCCGTGTCTCCAGCCCCGAGGATTTGCTGATCGGACAGGAGGATTTTTCGCGCATTGAGGGCCGCATAGGCGAGATGCTGTCGGACCTGGAGTGGGAGGTGCTGACGGCGTATTTGGATGGACGCAGCTATCAAGAGATCAGCGACGAGCTGGGTCGCCACGTTAAATCCATCGACAACGCGCTGCAGCGCGTCAAGCGCAAGCTGGAGAAGCTGCTGCGGGAGCAGACGCCGGGCTAACAAACCGCTTGCCTGTTCTGCGGGTTTTCGGTATAATACATGCTAGTGTTATCTGCCGAGGCAGCGCGTTGCGGTATCTCGGCACGGTATCATACGAGAGGGGCGAAACGACAATGAAAAAGACGATTTTCTTCCTGGCGGTGCTACTGGCGGCGGCGCTGGCGCTTTCCGGGTGCAACCTGATCGCCACCGACCCGGTGCTGGATGCCCAGCAGGTCATCGTGCAGGTAGGCCCGGATACCGTCACCAAGGCTGAATTTAACCAGCAGGTAGATAACCAGTTGAATAGCATGGCGCAACTGTACGCCATGTTTGGGCAAAGCTATGACCCGACCAACGCCGCCGTGCGCCGCGAGGCCGAACAGAGCGCAGCCGGCGCCCTGGCCGAAAACCTGGTGCTGCTGCAGAAGGCCAAAGCCCAAGGCCTGGATGTGTGGACGGAAGAGGAAGAGAAGGCCATTGCCGAAGAGGCGCAAACCTCCTACGACACCACCGTATCCAACTACACCGCCCAGGTCGCCGCAGAGCAAGGGCTAGAGGGCGATGCCCTCACCGCGGCGGTGAACGAGGGGCTTGTGGCCGCCGACTACACCCTGGATAAGGTAATCGAATCCCTTAAAAAACAAAAACTGCAAGACAAGTTGCGCGCGCAGAGCGTGGCGGATGTGGCCGTGGGCGAAGATGAGATCACCGCGGCCTACAATACCCGCATACAAGAGAAGAAAGATGCCTACGCCGCCAACCTGCCCCAGTACGGCAGCGACCTTTCCAGCGGATCCGCCATCTACTATGTACCCGCCGGATATCGCTACATCAAGCACGTGCTCATCCAGATCGCCGATGAGGCAAAGACCCGCATGACTGAACTGCAGGCGAAAATTGACGGCAACGCCGCCGCCAAGCAGGATCTGCAGCAGCAGGTGGATCGGGCGGTTCCGGAGGGCGCATCCGCCGAAGATCTGGAGAGCCTGGCCCAAAACCGCGCGGATGCGCAAAAGCAGTTGGATGAACTGAACACCCAAGACGCCGCAGCCGCTGCGGAGCTGGAAGAGCTGAAAAAGACCGCCTTTGAGGCCGTACTGCCGGATGCCCAGGCCGTGCTGCAAAAGGCGCAATTGGGCCTTAACTTCGACAGCCTGGTGGTTAACTACGGCCAAGACCCCGGCATGCAGAGCGAGCCCGCCAAGACCCAGGGCTATGCCCTGTGCGAGGGCATGACCACCTACGAGCCCGCCTTTCAGCAAGCGGCCATGGCTTTGGCCAAGCCCGGGGACATTTCGGATTTGGTGCAGACCAACTACGGCTACCACATTCTGCGCTATGCGGATGACTTGGCAGAGAGCGCGGTGGATATCGCCACCGTGCACAGCACGTTGCAGGGCGAACTGCTGACCACCAAGCAGGATGCCGCCTATGAGGAAGTGGTGGCGCAGTGGGTGAAGGAAGCAGGCGTCAAGACCTACCTGGGCAGGCTGCATTAAACGGGCGCGGCGCTCATAGCCGCCTGCCCGCCCGCGCAGGTATTGACAGACGCATAAAAATGGCTATACTGTTGTTAAGGTAAGAATTTTTGTATAGGTCGGTTCTTTTTACCATAATAAAAAGCATACGGCAAAGGGAGGATACGGTATGAAACGCGCTAGAACAGTAGTAGCGGCGCTGTGCGCTACGCTGGTCGCGGCGTGTGAACTGATGGGGCCCATGCTGTCGCGCGATGCCGCCCGGGCGGACGCCCTGCCGCAGGGCAGGGTGTTGCTGGCCGTATCCATGGCCACGCCCATCCCCACCAGCGTGCCGCTGGCGACCGTAAAACCCACGGCTACGCCCATCCCCACGCCCACGCCCACGCCGAGGCCGCGCATCACGCTAAAGCCTACCACGCCGCCACCGGGCTATACGCCCACACCGCTGTCCGCTATTACGCCGCTGCCCTCGCCCACGCCCACAGTGCGGCCTACGGTCGCGCCCACCGCGCAGCCTGCGGCCGCGGCCACCCCGACCCCCGTGCCCACAGCCACGGCTGCGCCCGTCTCGCCGGCACCGACCCAAATACCGACCCCCGTACCGACGCCGACGCTTGAGCCTACGGCATTGCCGACCCCTGTACCCACGCCCGAGCCCACGGCATTGCCAACCCCTGCACCCACACCGGCCCCCATCCCCGCCATGCCGCTGGATGAAGAGGTGCCGGAGCAGGGCGTGGATTGGCGCGCCATCTCCCCCGATGTGACGGAGTTGAACCTGATCCGGCAGGATTTGACCAACATTGAGGGCATACAAAACCTGCGCAACCTGCGCACACTGTACATTGACGGCAACTACATCACCGATCTTTCGCCCCTGGCGGGGCTGACCCAGTTGACCACCCTGCGGTTATCCAGCAACCGGGTGGTAGATCTTTCGCCCCTGGAATCCCTGCCCTACCTGTCGCTGCTGGATATTACCGGGAACCGGGTGACGGATATCAGCCCGCTGGCGAACCTGCGGGAGCTGAGCAACCTGCGCATGGGCAAAAACTTTGTCTCTGTCATACCCTCCCTAAGCGGTATGGCAAAGCTGACGAGCCTGGATATTTCCGAAAACGCGCTATCTGATATCAGCGGTTTGGCCAGCCTTTCGCAGTTGCGGGATCTGCGCTTTTCGCACAACCAGGTGAGTGACCTCTCGCCCATAGCGAGCCTGGCGCAGCTATCCGTGCTGCAGTTTAACGGTAACCAGGTGAGTGACCTTTCGCCCTTGGCACCCCTGTCTGCCCTCGCCGCGCTGGATGTGGCCGGCAACCCCATCAGCGACCTATCCACGCTGGGCCAGTTGACCGGGCTGCACACACTGACCGTCAGTGACATACCCGCCACGGATTATTCGCCCCTCGCCGCGCTACGGCAACTGACCGCGCTGACGGCGGTGGGTAACAACTTTGGCACGCTCAGTTTTGTGTCATCCTTTCCGCAGCTAGAAATGCTCTCTCTCTCCGGCGAGGGCATCAGCGACCTGGGGCCGCTGGCCTCGCTGCCCAATCTGCAATTTCTCAGCCTGCCCAACTCGCAGGTACAAAACCTGGGCCCGCTATCTGGGCTGCGGCAAATACACACGCTCGCCCTCAACGATGCCCAGGTACAAAACATAGCGCCTTTGAAAAATCTCACCTTGCTGGAAGTGCTCAACCTCTCGGGCAACGCCATCAGCGACATTGGCCCCTTATCGGGCATGAAGAAGATGACCACGCTGAAACTGGCCCGCAACAGCATTCGCGATATTTCTGTGCTCAGCAAGATGACCCAACTGATACTGCTGGATATCAGCGACAATGCCGTAACCGATCTAAAGGCCATCCGCCGCTTATCCGCGCTGGAAAGCCTGTACCTGGCAGGCATCCCGATCAACGACATCAGCAAGCTAATGCAACCCCAGGAGAAGTTGCGGCGGTTGGATCTTTCCCGCACCGGGTTCATCAACTTCCGTCAGTTGGTGCCCTACTACAACCTGCGGGAACTGGCTCTATCCGGCAACGGCGTAACCGAGGTGGATATGCTGCTGCATCTTTCAGTGCTGGCCAGGCTGGATCTCTCTCAAAACTTGATTTCTGAGCACGCGCAAGAGTTGACCGACTTTGCCTATCTCACTTGGCTGAATCTTACCGGCAACCCCTTGACGGAGCAGCAAAAAGTGGTGCTGGCAGAACAAAAGCACCCCAGGCTGGAGATATTATTTTAAACAAAGCCGAAAAGGGCTGCTTGCTGACCAAATGGAAAGCAAGGCAGCCCTTTTTTTAACGATCCCTCACGCCCCCGGCAGCCCGTACACGATCACCAGCATGCAGGCGGCGTACAGCGCACCCAAGATGAGCAGCGGCTTGTCGCGCAGTATCACTTCCACCGGGTCACCGTCGCTATCCCCCTCTGCCACCATGCTGTA
Organism: Oscillospiraceae bacterium; assembly: GCA_031286995.1. Taxonomy (GTDB): domain Bacteria; phylum Bacillota; class Clostridia; order Christensenellales; family Aristaeellaceae; genus JAITTS01. Next base: position 9,600 of record JAITTS010000097.1, on the reverse strand, counting down.
GCGCATGGTCAGCAACAGCACCAGGGGCACCGTCCACACCGCGCCCGCGTTGGCATGCCGGGCCACAGTGGCCGGGTCTACGCACCACAGGGCGTAGAACACCACGGCCAGGGTCAGGCACATGTGCATATTTTGCTCTAAAAAGGCGCGGGTGTAACGGGTCAGCACCGGCCGTGCCGCCGTGGTCTCCCGCAGCGCCTCACCCCTGCGCTTACCCAGCCCCATGTAGAAGGATAGGGCGAACACCGTCAGGTAGAGCCAGTTAGATATCTGTATGCCCGTAATCACCGCGCCAAACAGCACCCGCAGCACAAAGCCCGCAGCCAGTATGGCAACATCCAGCAGGGGTACGCGCTTCCAGCCCAGCACACTGTAACCCGCGTTGAGCAGCAAGTACAGGCCCAGGGTGGCCCAAGCCGCCCAAGGGAAGCCGGCGGCCGCCAGTATGCCGCAGGCCAAAGAGAGCGCCAGGGTGGCCAGGTAGGCCGCGGCGCGCAGGCTGACAGCGCCACAGGCAATGGGCCGCAAGCGCTTGGTGGTGTGACGGCGGTCGCTGGGCGCATCCCACATGTCGTTGATCACATACACCGCGCTTGCGGCGCAGCAAAAAGCGACAAAGCCCAGCGCAGCGCTCAAAAGAGACGCGCGTTGAAAAAGACGCCCGCTGAAGATTAGCGGCAGCCAGATCAACAGATTTTTGACCGCATGCTTGGGCCGCAACAGCGTAAGACAGGCTTTCATGTGTATCACCTCACCAGCCCCGCGGATAGGCCCGCAATGCGAACGCCAACAGATCGCGTATGGCCGGGTAATTGAACCAAACCAAGGCGGCCACAGCCAGCATCAGCGCGACCGCGCGCAGGGCCTTGGTCTTGGCCAGCAGGCCACATATGCCCAGAAAGGCCAGGGATACGGCGGCCCAAGAGAAATAGAAACTGAAGAAGGGAAACTCGCCTGCACCCCATCCCAGTACCGGCAGCAGCAAGATGGAGCAGCCCATCCACCAGCCACAGATGCGGGCAAAGCGCTGCCGAAAATTCAGCGCCAGGCCCAGGGCACACAGGGTAAAGAGCGCAACGCCCACCCAATCCACACCCGTCGCGGGCAACCAGGTGAGGCTGGGCCAAGGGGCCTGCGCCACGCCGTAAGGGATGGCGGCAAAGCATGCGGTCACAAAGCGGCTGTACTGTGCCAGGCGTTCCGCCAGGCTCATCGGCGCCGCATGCTCAGCCAGCAGTGCGGCCACGCGCGCCGGGGCATCCAGCAGCAGCCCGCCCCGGCCCAGCACCGCCAGCATCCCCAGCGCCCACAGGGCGGCCAGCGCCATTTCTCGCAGCCAACGCAGCGGGCGCCGTGCATCCGCCAGGGCCGGGGCCAGCAGCACCGATGTGGCCGTGGCGCCGGCGGCGGCGATCAATGGACCATAGCGCCGGGCGCGACCCTCATCCCAGGCCGGGGCGCTGGCCGTCACAATCAGCAGAAACACGGATAACTGGTAGCGCTCCACACACAGCGCATACACCAACACCGGATGGGAGAGGGAGTAGAGCGCCAGCATCCAGGGGCTCCGCACACGGCGGGCCAACAGCACCGCGCAGGCCCCCAGCATCGCCGCGCCTGCCACAGCCAGCAGCGCAGCCTGGGCATAAGGCGCGGCCGCGCCCACCAGCTTGCCCCACTGCCGCGCCGCAAGGCCCACGGGAAAGGCCAGCAGCGAAAATAGGGGGTGGCGAATCTCCGCGTAGCCGGGCGCCGTAAAGTCGCCTATCAGAGACGGGGTATCCAGAGAGTACACGGCGTTCCAAGGTACGGATACATGGCGCATGCCATCTCGGTACAACGGGGTATCAAAGGCCAGAGAGCCGTGGTACACCCACAGCACACAAGCGGATACCAGGGCCGTCCACAGCACCCAGTAGAGCATCTCGTACGTGGTCAGGCTACCCAAAAAGCGGCCCAGGACGGGCAGCGCGGTGCGCAGCAGGGCACACAACAGCACATAGGCCGCATACAGCGACAGCGCAAAACCCCCGCCTACCACAGCCCAAAACCATCCGCCGGTCAGCGCCGGAAAGCGCGGCGCGGCGTCATTGGCAAACGCCAAAGAAAAATAAAACGTGCACAGCGCAGCCCCGGCCAGGGCCAGCGCGCGCCACACGGGGCGCAGCCCACCCGTGCGCGCGGCGGCATCCGGCAGGCGGTAGCGCCAGGCCAGCAGCGCGTAGACCGGCAGGCACAGCGCCAGGCCCGCCAGCGTACCCACCAGGCTGTAGCCAAGGGAGAGCGTGAGCGTAAGCGCTACGCCGGATAGCACAAAGAGCGTGCCGTGCGCAATGCGGCCGGATGCGCGCATGGAGAACCCCCTCCTCCGTGATGAAGTTGACGCGGCGCGGGTCGCGCAGCCGGTATTTTCTCTATCATAACGGAAGGCGACAAAAAAAGCAATGCACCCAAATACACCCAAAAAGGCGGAAAGCCGATCTTGCAGAGACGTGGGGTTTATGGTACATTTGGTGTACAGCCCTGCACCGCACGGCAGCACAGAGGAGGCACACCATGCAGGAACCCACCGCACCCCAGAAACAAATTATTTTTTCGGGCATACAGCCTTCCGGTACACCGACGCTGGGCAACTATATCGGGGCCATGCGCCACTGGCAGCGCATGCAGCAGGATTACCGCTGCATCTACTGCGTGGTGGATTTGCACACCCTCACCGTCCGCCAAAGCCCGGCCGCTCTGCGCAAACAATCGCTGGAGATGCTGGCGTTGCTGCTCGCCGTGGGGCTGGATCCAGCCCAAACCGTACTCTTTCTGCAATCCCATGTCAGCGGCCACGCGGAGTTGAACTGGGTGCTCAGCTGCTACACCTACATGGGCGAGCTTTCGCGCATGACACAGTTTAAAGAAAAATCCGCCCGCCACGCGGATAACATCAACGCCGGATTGTTCGCTTACCCTGTGTTGATGGCCGCGGATATCCTGCTCTACCAGGCCCACCTGGTACCTGTGGGCGCGGATCAAAAGCAGCACGTAGAGATCTGCCGGGATGTGGCTCTGCGCTTCAACGGTCTGTACCCCGGCGCTTTCACCGTGCCGGAGCCTTACATAGCCCCCAACGGTGCGCGAGTCTACAGCCTGCAGGATCCCGCGCACAAAATGTCCAAATCCGACGCGGAGGATACCTACATCTCCCTGCTGGATCGCCCGGATGTGGTGCGGCGCAAAATCAAGCGCGCGGTGACGGACAGCGATGGTGAGATACGATACGATCCGCAAACCAAGCCGGGCGTATCCAACCTGCTGACCATCCTCGCCGCGCTGCAGGGCAACAGCGTGGCCGATTGCGCGGCGGCGCTAGCCGGCATGGGCTACGGCGCGCTCAAAGATGCGGTGGCCCAAACGGTGGTGGATACCCTATCCCCCATGCAGGCCCGGTTTGACGCGCTGATGGCCGACAAACCCTACTTGGAACAGGTGCTGGCCCAGGGCGCGGATCAGGCGGACCGCATCGCCCGCCGCACCTTGGAAAAGGTGTACAAAAAAGTGGGGCTCTGCCCGCGTCCCCGATAGCTCCCCCATCAAAACATTATATAAAATTTAATTTTTGAAGCAACCCTCTTCATGTATAATAAAAAAATAGATCGTTGCAGCAAACACTGTACCGTGATGCGGCATGAAAGGAAGATGCCCATGGCCCGCAAAGAACAGCAACAGGATAAGGTGCGTCGGAAGAAAAAAAAGGGAGGGGGCTTCCTCACCTTTTTGATCGTCCTGCTGATATTGGTCGGCGTGGCGGTGATTGCCTACCCCTTTGTGCTCACGCAGATCAGCCAGGTAGAGAAAGACGCCGTGGTCGCCCAGCTAGAAAAGGAATTGCCCATCCATCGGGATGAGACGGATTTTGAACCCGTGGATATCGCATCCATGCCGGTGGTAGAGCCGCCCAAGTGGACGGCGGAAGAAAAGAAAAACGCAGGCAACCCCTTGGGTCTGCTGGAATCCTGGCTGGATGAGGACACCCTGGATAATCCCCTGAATGCGGTAGGTCAGCTGATTGGTATCACAAAGGCCACCCCCATCCCTACCCTGCGGCCCATCGGGGCGGCGCCGGGCGGGGCATCCGCTACCTGGAGCCCGGAGGTACTGGCCGAGGTGCCGGAGCTGGCCGCCCTGGGCGCGCAGCCCGCCGCCCGTTCACAGCCGGGCGCGCAGATGCCCGGCCCTACGCCCGGCCCCACAGTCTTTCAAGCCCCGCCCACCGTCCGCCTGCCGGATGGCACCCAGTTGCCCCCCGTGGAGAGTTCGCTGCTGCTGCCGGATGGCACCAGCGTGTCGGTCGACGGCACCATTGTGCTCAGCGACGGCACCGTCATCGCCCCAATTTTTGTAACGCCTGCGCCGTCCCTTCAACCCACGGCAGGCGCGCAGCCCACACCCGCCGCCCGGGTGACGATCGCGCCGCAGGCCATGGTCACCGCACAGGCCACGCTTGCCCTGCAGGCCACGGCCACCGCACAGGTCACGCTTGCCCCGCAGGCCACAACCACCGCACAGGCCACGCTTGCCTCGCAAGCCACTGCCACCGCACAGGCCACAGCCGCCCCACAGGCCACGCTTCCTCCTCAGGCCACAGCCACCGCACAGGCCACGCTTGCCCCGCAGGCTACCGCCACCGCACAAGCCACGCTTGCCCCGCCGGCCACGGCTATATCAGCAGCGCAAGCCACAGCGGCCCCGCAGACCGCCGGTCAACCCACACAGGAACCTAAGGCCATGCTGTCCATCACCCTGCCGGATGGCACCGTGCTGCCCCCGCAAGAACCGCCCATCACCCTGCCCGGCGGCGTGGTCATTACCCAAGAGGTGTCCACGGCCACTCTGCCCGACGGCACCACCGAAGCGCAGGCTCGCAGTCTCGTAGAGCTTGGCGACGGTACCCTCGTCACCCTGCCGCAGCCCGTGTTGCTGCCGCCAGAGGCCGTACCGCAGGCGACGCCTGCGCCCACTCAGGTCAACCCCGCACAGGGCACAGCGCCTGCACAGAGTGCATCCCCCACGCAAGGCGGCGTTGCCGGGCAGAGCCAAGAGCCGCAGCAGCAAGGCGATCCCTCCGCGCAGACGTTTACGCCCCAGCCCGGCGCACCGGTGACGCAGGATGACAGCCCCGCCACCCTCCCGGCTGAGGAAGATACCGCGGACATCGGTTCCATTTCCGGCGTAGAGCGGGGGCAACCCCTGCTGCGGGATGCCGCCCCCGTGTTCTATGAGGACTTTGACCGCATCCTGGAGCAGACCAATATCCTGACTGCCGCCTTTGGCGAGGCTTACACCAAGGCTGCCAACGCCGCTCGCCGCAGCGGGGATGAACGCCGGATCATAGAAGTGGATGACAAGCTGACCCTGCAGAGCATCAACACCCAGTTTACGGCGGTGACCAACCTCATCGGCGCCTTCCAGGCCTTGCCAAGCGTGTCCCTCCGCCCCGTGTCCATCCTGGATGCCGGCGGCGTCGCGCACGATGTACAGATGATGGAGGGTAGCGTGCTGTTGCTGCGCGACATGTCCGCACTGGGTACCGCCTTGGAGGCACTGGCCAAGATAGCGCCCTTCCGCGCCAGCGCAACCCGCGACATTCTGCACCAGGGCATGGATGAGTTGGTGCTGCTGGGCGACCAGGTGCTCAACGTGTTGGATTACATGGCCGCCCACATGGATCAGGGGGATATTGAACGCTACGTCCACCTGCGTTCATCCGGCATGGTGGGCGAAACCGAGGCCATCTATCTGCTGGAGATGCCATCCATCGGCATGAAAGTGGGCTGCTTTACCAACGTCACCTTCGAGCAGATGTACAAATCCATGCGCAAGGGCGCGGCGCTCTTCCCCCGCGTGGGCGCGCCCAACGCCAACACCAACATCACCATGGCTGCGCACCGCACAGGCTCCTCCGCCTTCTTCAGCAAGTTCAACCTGGTCAAGCCCAACGATATCATCCTGTTGCACACCCGCACGCTGGGTTCCTTCCGCTACATTGTGGACAACGTAGCCGTCATAGAACAAGATGACTGGACGACCACCTTCTCCGTGGGTTATCCCGCCCTCACCCTGATGTCCTGCCAAGAGTACCAGGGCGTTTCCCACGGCCGCCGCATCGTGGTACGCGGGCGCCTTGTGGGCATAGCCCGATAGCGCGCGGTATGATGCATGGGGGAATGAGGCCCGTGGATCGCGCGTGCGGGGCGCTCTTGACGCTGTGCCTGTGGGCGTCGCCCTGCCTGGCGGCCCCCGCCGCCACACTGCCGCCCGGCCTGCCCGCAACGGCCGCCGCGCCCCAGGCGGCGCTGCATGCGCGCCTCTACACGCCGGATGAGGCGACCCTCTCCCTGCGCCAGGTGACGGCCTGGGAGGATGTGGCCGTGGTATCCGGCCGGCGCCGGTTACCTGATGGCGACGCGGCGGATGCACTATGGGCCTTTGATCTGGCCCGAGACACCGTCACCTTGCTCTACGAGGCCCGCCGGGGGGTAGAGATCCACACGCCGGTGTACTGCGCGGGGCAACTGTACTGGGCAGAGCGATACCCGGATCAGCCCGTGGGCTGGCGCATCCGCACCTGGCGGGCGCAAACCCGGCGGGCGGAACTGGTGCGAAGCGATCCCTACGCGCGCAGCACAGTGGCCCCCAGCCTCACCACCGACGGCACGCAGGTGTACTGGTACGAATCCGACAGCGAGCAAACCCGGGCAGCGGATGGCGCTTGCCGCGAGGTGACGCTGATGACCCTTTCACCGGGCGAGAAACCCCGCGCCCTGGCCCGGCGCGCTGTACCCGTGGATTGGCTGGGCCCCCAGGTATCTGCCGGCGTGTGGACGGTGGGCGCATGGTCAGTGCAATCGGGCTGGCAGTTGTGCCTCTTGGATGTACGGACGGGCGAAAACCTGGCCGCTTGGGCCATATCCGCCATGCCCGCGGATGCCCGCAGTGGCGGCGGCAGGGTGCTGTGGCGGCAGGGCGCGCCCGCCCTCGCCCCCGTGGGAGGGGATGCCCAGGGCGACCAGGCCACAGCTGAGGAAGAGCCGCCGGATCCCGGCGCCGTCCCGGGGCTCTGGGGCGAGTTGATGCTGCTGAAGGACGGGGTGCCCCGCGCAATTGATGCGGGGATAGAAGCCCTGTTGCTTCGCCCGGAAGGCGTCTACGCCTGCCACGAGAATGGGGATCTGTGCTGTTATACCTTTGATCTGGGGCGCACCCTGCGCTTGACCCCCCACGGGGATTATCTGCCCACCCTGTGGGCGCAAGACGGGCGCTTGCTGACTCTGCGCGCCATAGACGATGGCCAGCGCCTGCTCTATCGCCTCTGCGCCGTGGATACCCAAGCGCTGCAGGCGGGCGGCTGGCCGCCGCTGAGATAAGTTGCCTATCCCCCCGGAAAGGATGCCGCTATGCTGCCGTTTAAATCCACACCCGTCTATCGCCACGGGGCGGAGACCCCTTGGGGAGGGGATGCCCTGGCTACAGTGTTTGGCAAGCCCATCCCCGACACCGCCACCGGCGAAAGCCTGGAGGTATCCGCCCTGTCGGGGCTTGAAAGCCTGGATCCGGATGGCGTGCCCTTTGGCGCGCGCTGGCAGGCGGGCGGAGAAGCCTTTCGGGGCACGCAAGTAGGCGGCACATGCCCTCTGCTGCTCAAGCTCATCCACGCCAGAGAGAGTCTCTCCGTGCAGGTGCACCCCAACGACGCTTACGCCGCGGCCCACGCGCCCGGCAAGCTGGGCAAGACAGAGGCCTGGGTTATCCTGCACGCGCAGCCCGGCGCGCGCATCATCTACGGCACCCAGCCGGGCCTCACCGTGCGGCAACTGCGGGATGCGGCGCGCGCCGGCGCGGCGCTGGAGGGTTGCCTGCGCTCCGTGCCCGTGCAAGCGGGGGATGCCTTCTTTATCCCCGCAGGCATGGTGCACGCCATCGGCGCGGGCATTCTGCTCTACGAGGTGCAGCAATCCAGCGATCTCACCTACAGGCTGTGGGATTGGGGCAGGCGTGACGCGGCGGGTAACCCTCGCGCCCTGCACCTGCATGACGCGCTGGCTGTCATGGATCCCGCGCTGCAATTATCCCCCTGCGCAGGAGAAGAGCGGCGATCCACGGGCGGCCGACGCACCCGGCTGGTCTGCTGCGATGCTTTTACACTGGATCGCCTGCAGGTGCAGGGCAGCATGCCGCTGGAGGTCTCGCCTCAGCGCTTTCGCCTGCTGACCGCCCTGTGCGCGGGCTGGCTGGCCTATCCCGGTGGTGCGCTCGCCTTCAGCCCGGGGGATAGCGTGTTTATCCCCGCCGGCAGCCCTCGCATCAAGCTGGAGTGTGAGGGCGACCTGTTGTTGGCCGCGCCGGGCCGGGCGGGTTGGCGATAAGCGGCAAATGAAAGGAGACGCGGCATGCGCTACGATTGGATGGATGAGCAGTTGCTCGCCAAGCCCGGCGTCACGCGGGATTACAAAGTGGCGTGGGATATGGTGCGCTTTATGGTGGATGGCAAAATGTTCGCCGCCCAGGGCGGCAACAAGGCGGGTGAGCCCATCCTCACCCTCAAATGCGCGCCGGATTGGGGCGAGGCCCTGTGCGCCGCTTACCCGGATATCACCCCCGGCTACTACACGGATAAGCGCCACTGGATCTCCGTGCTGCGCGCGGGCGAGGTGCCCGATGACCTGATGCGCCAGCTGCTGGATGGCGCCTACGACAGCCTGCTGGCCACGCTCTCTAAAAAACGCCAGCGGGAACTGCGGGAGGCCGCGTTATGACCGCGCCGGATACGGATACCATTGTGGCCCCGGCCACGCCGCCCGGTACCGGGGGCGTGGCCATCCTACGCCTCAGCGGGCCCGATGCGCCGGCGGTGCTGGGCCGGGTGTTTACCGCCGCAGATGGCCTGCCCGTATCGGCCTGGCCCAGTCACCGCCTGACCTACGGCCGCGTGACAGCGGACGGGGAGACGTTGGATGAAGCCATGGCCGTGGTCATGCGCGCCCCGCGCAGCTATACCCGCCAGCATGTGGCGGAGCTGCACTGCCACGGCGGGCCCTGGGTCGTTGCCCGAGCTCTGGATGCGCTGGTGTGTGCCGGGGCGCGCCCCGCAGAGCCCGGCGAGTTCACCCGCCGGGCTTTCCGCAACGGCCGCATTGATCTCGCCCAGGCAGAGGCGACCATGGCCCTGGTAGGCGCGCAGGGGCAGTGGGCGGCCCGGCAGGCGCTGCGCCAGTTGCAGGGCGGGCTTTCCCGTTTTGTCTATGCGGCCAGAGCCCGGCTGACAGCCATGCTGACCGCGCTGGAAGCGGCATTGGATTTCCCCGATGAGGTAGAGGAAGCCCCTGCCGCCGCCGGGCTCAGCCGGGATGCGCTGGCCTTGGCCGGCGATCTGCGGGCGGCCTGCGATCCCCTCGCGGGCAAGCTGCTGTTGCAGGGGCTGGATGTGGTGATCGCCGGGCGGCCCAACGTGGGTAAATCCACCCTGCTCAACGCGCTGTTGCAGGAGGATCGCGCCATCGTCACCGACGCGCCGGGCACCACCCGGGATGCGCTGACCGAGACACTGTTGGT